>NZ_JBRILT010000064.1:0-22783 GCF_052977065.1 Shewanella sp. 125m-1 | reverse complement strand
CCAAGGAGTATTGGTAAACAAGCTTAACATAGCCTTTGGTTTGGCCAAGGAGTATGGGTAGACAAGCATGACATAGTCTTTGGTTTGGCCAAGGAGTATTGGTAAACAAGCTTAACATAGCCTTTGGTTTGGCCAAGGAGTATGGGTAGACAAGCATGACATAGTTTTTGGTTTGCCAAGGAGTATGGGTAGGCAAGCATGACATAGTCTTTGGTTTGGCCAAGGAGTATGGGTAGACAAGCATGACATAGTCTTTGGTTTGGCCAAGGAGTATGGGTAGACAAGCATGACATAGTCTTTAGTTTGCCAAGGAGTAAATTCACTAAATGTACAAATTGTGAGTTTAATTTGAGTTTTCAGCAAAACATCCATTAGAATAATCTTATTGAGTTGCTTATTGAAAAGAGCTTTTTTGAAAGCCTTATCACTGAAAATAGTCTCATCAAGAGACATCTAATGGAGTTATATTAAGATGGCAGAGAAGATCATTGAACTAAAAACACATATGGGTGAAGGCTGGAAGATCACTAGTCAAGTAAGAGAACACCTACTGGTAATCGATCAGCCGACAGCGGGTAACGAAGGGGCAAACCCTTTGGAGACGTTTATATTTTCATTGGCAGGTTGCATCTCTACCATAGCTAAAATGGTCGCTAGAGAGCAAAAAATCAAGCTTAATCAATTTGATGTGTCGATTCAAGCTCTGCTAAATACAGCGGGGTTACTGGGGCAGGATTCACCGGATCCGGTAGGCTTTAAGCATATTGATATTAATGTTGAAGTCGATGCTATGCTCAATGGTGAGCAGCTCACAAATGAACAAAAAACTCAATTTCTTGATGCCGTTTGTCATCGCTGTCCGGTGCATGACAATCTGTTAAATCCAACACTGGTAACCCATCAAGCAAGCTAATGAGCTGCTGACTCGTTAATCACCTAACGAGTCAGCATATATTCCTATCTATTTATCTATGTCATTAAACCTGCTAATACCCATGAAGCATTAAATTCAACTCAAATCAAAATAAGTAAAGGGTTAACTAGACTTTAAATTTGGGGTGTTTTTGTCTATCTTTATAAAATAACAGATAAAAATATTCGTATTTAACGCTTTTACTTAAGTCTCATATTCAGTTTGATTCAATCTTGCAGCTTAGGTTAAGGTGGTATGGAGATACTCGATAGTTATTCGGGTTAGCCCCTATGTTTTTGTTAGACTTTTATATAAAAGTCGTTATTCCAGTGGGACTCATTTTCAAGGATGAATAGCTTCTTATGGATCAAGATTTAACACTTTCTCTTATTCAAAACGCCGCATTGCTATTGGCTATAGTGCTTGTGTATGACGCCTTTCCGCGAAGCAATAAGCGTGAGCTAGACTTGATGTGGCGAGTGGGTATTGGCCTGCTGGTTTCAGTTATTACTATCTCGGTTATGCTAATGCCTTGGCAATACAGTGAGGGCGTTTTCTTTGATTCAAGAAGCGTCATTTTAAGTCTTTGTGGCTTATTCTTTGGTGGTATTCCCACTTTAGTCGCAGTCACTATTAGCAGCTTATATCGATTTAGCGAAGGCGGTATTGCAATATGGTCTGGTATTGGCACCATAGTGACATCGGGTCTGATGGGGTATTTGTGGCGTAAGTACCGTAATGGGCCGATAAGTGATATCCACTTTATTGAGTTATTTGCCTTCGGTCTTATCACAAGCAGTATAATTTTACTTTGGGGGCTGACCATGCCCACAGAGATAGCTGTTAGCTTATTAAAGCAGATCACACTTCCGTTCTTGATTATTTTCCCGCTGACGACCGCAGTACTTGGCATGCTCCTGTCACGCCGTATAGAAATAGATCGCGATCAAAAAATTAAGTTACAAGATCATCTGTTATTTAAGTCGCACTTTCAGACCGGCAATATGGGGATTGCCATAACTAGCCAAGAGCATCAATGGATTAAGGTTAATCCTAATCTGTGTGAAATGCTTAAATATACTGAGCAGGAGTTGTTAGGTTTATCTTGGCCAGAGTTAATGCTTAAGCAAGATTTCCACCTCTATAAACACCACTTTAATCAGATGTTGGAAGGTGAGATTAACGAGTTTGAACTCGATATTCGCCTTATTTCAAAAGATGAAGCTCTGGTTTACACCCATATGACGGTAGCCTGTCAAAGATCACAATCTAAAGTTGAATTAGTCATTACAGGCTTGCTGAACCGAACATTACAAAAAGAAGCCGAGATGGAAAAGCTCGCGAGTCAGGAGCAGCTAGGCTTAGTTCTCGCCAGTAGTGAGTTAGGTTTTTGGGATTGGGATATTCGTCGTGACGTAATCGAACGAAATGAGCACTGCGCTGAGCTGCTAGGTTGTGATGTCGATGCCTTAAATAAAGATCCGAAACGGTGGTTGAATGCTATTTATCCTGAAGACCGAGTGGCGGTATTAAAGTCGATTGATGCGCACTTAAGTGGTGAAACTGAGCAATATAAAATGGAATACCGCATCCATAGTCAAAATAATCAGACTTTGTGGATCTTAGATACCGGTAAGGTAATGAGCCGTGATGAAAACGGTAACCCGATAAGAATGTGCGGTATTCATACCGATATCACCGACAGGAAACAAGTTGAAGAGTCATTAAAGCTAGCCGCGTCAGTGTACAACAACAGCAGCGAAGCGATGAGTGTACAAGATGAGCAAGGTGTGATTCTCAATATCAATGCCGCATTTACCGATATTACTGGCTACAGTGAAGCAGAAATTAAACAGCAGAATATTAAGATCCTCCAATGTAATCGTAATAATCGTAGTGCCTACGAGCAGATGAACCTAGCCATAGAGGAGCTCGGTCGCTGGCAGGGGGAGGTGTGGCTGAGGCGCAAAAATGGTGAAGAGTTTGTGGTTTGGTTAACGCTTAATGTCTTATTTGATACTAAGGCACAGACTCAACGCAGAGTCGCGCTGTTTTCTGATATCACAGAAAAAAAGCAAGCGGAGCAAATTATCTGGAAACAGGCCAATTACGATCCGTTAACAGGTCTGCCGAACAGGCGTATGTTGCTAGATTATCTGAGTGCAGAAATCCTAAAGTCAGACAGCCGTGAGCAACATTTTGCGCTAATGTTCATCGATTTAGATTACTTTAAAGAAGTAAACGATACCTTAGGGCATGACATGGGGGACACCTTACTCGCTGAAGCGGCAAAGCGTCTTAAAGCCTGTATAAGAGAAACTGATGTGGTGGCTAGATTAGGTGGTGATGAGTTTACTGTGGTGCTGTCGGGGATCTCCGATATTAAAGGGGTCGATAAAGTCGCGAAACAGATATTAGCGCGCATCGCAGAGCCTTATTGTTTAGGTGAAGAGACTGCATATATTAGCGCCAGCATTGGTATTACACTTTATCCCGATGATGCTGAAACCATTGAAGGCTTACTCAAGCATGCCGATCAAGCTATGTATGCCGCAAAGGATGAAGGCAGAAACCGCTTTCATTACTTCACACCGTCTATGCAGCGGTACGCTAAACATAGAATGCGTTTAATTCAAGATTTACGTCATGCCATTGCCAATCATGAGTTTGAGCTTTTTTACCAGCCGATTGTTAGTTTGCAGCAAGACGATAAATTAAAGGCTGAAGCCCTCATTCGCTGGCGTCACCCTAAACGCGGCTTAGTTTCTCCCATCGAGTTTATTGCGGTAGCAGAGGAAACAGGGCTTATTATTGAGATTGGTAACTGGGTTTTTCAGCAAGCCGCTAGGCAGAGTGCACGATGGCGGGACAGGTTTGGTGTCGAGGTGCAGATTAGTATTAATAAATCTCCGGTTCAATTTAGAGATGAGGGAGAAAGCTTTGAGTCCTGGGCTGCTCTGCTAAAGACATTGAAGTTAACTAATAATAACATCTGTATTGAGATCACTGAGGGCTTATTGCTTGATGGCAACAGTGCTATTTCCGCTAAGCTTGCACAATATCGTGAGTCAGGTATACAAGTGTCGTTGGATGATTTTGGAACGGGCTACTCTTCACTGGCATACCTTAAGAAATTTGAGATAGATTACTTGAAGATTGACCAATCTTTTACCCGGAATCTTGACAGCAATAGTGACGACTTTACATTATGCGAAGCGATTATTGTGATGGCGCATAAATTGGGTATGAAAGTGATTGCCGAAGGCGTCGAGACTGACTACCAACGTAAGGTGTTAACCGATGCTGGCTGTGATTATGGCCAGGGCTACCTATTTTCAAGACCCGTCCCGGTTGAAGAGTTTGAACAAAGCTTTATTGAGGCGGCATATAAAGTAACAGAAAAAAGTACGGCCTGATTTCGGCTATTTACTTTGATTGCTATAATCTCACGCAGTATTTTGCTAGACTCCGCGCTCACTTTTATTCCCTGTACTCTTACAGTATTGAGCCTACCATGAACTTTGATGCATTCGATTTACATTCCAAAATATTAGATGCAGTTTCTGCGCGCGGTTACCAGCAATTGACTCAAGTTCAATCGCAGGTATTACCTGTAGCGATGGAAGGCAAAGACATTATGGCCTGCGCGCAAACCGGAACCGGTAAAACCGCTGCGTTCGCCTTGCCGTTACTTAATACGTTAATCAAGGAATATAACCTCTTTACTGAAGAGAGTGCAGGAGCTGCACATCAGTCGAAGGTTAAGGTGTTAGTGCTTACCCCAACCCGTGAACTTGCGATCCAGGTTGCCGACAATATCACGGCTTACGCTCAGTTTTTGCCATTCAAAACAACCGCTGTTTATGGTGGTTCAAATATGAACCCACAGCGCAAAGCGCTGCAAGCGGGTGTCGATATTTTAGTGGCGACGCCAGGGCGCTTGTTTGATCATATTGGTCAGTTTGGTTTAGATCTGTCGAACGTCACTCATCTGGTTGTTGATGAAGCTGACCGCATGTTGGATTTAGGCTTTGTTCGTGATATCGAAAAAGTTAAAAAGCTGGTGGCGGCAAGGCACCAAACGCTATTTTTCTCTGCCACTTATAGTGAAGCGGTTAAAACGCTAGCCGAGAAAATGTTGTTAGCACCTGAGTGGATTAATGTGGCGACGTCGGCCACGGCAAGTCTGATCACTCAAGAAGTTTATTTGGTTGATAAACGCCGTAAAGCCGAGTTACTTTCAGAGCTTATTGGTCGCAATAACTGGCAACAAGTATTAGTGTTTGTCAGCACTAGAGAAAGTGCTGAGCATTTGCACGCTGAATTAAAGCTTGATGGCGTGAAAAATGCGGTTTTCCACGGCGAAAAAACGCAAGGTGCGCGCAACCGTGCATTAGAAGAGTTTAAAACTGGTAAATTACGTGTCATGGTGGCAACCGATGTTGCTGCTCGTGGTCTAGATATTGAAGCACTGCCTTTAGTGATTAACCTAGAGTTGCCTTTTGCCGCTGAAGATTATGTGCATCGCGTTGGTCGTACTGGCCGCGCAGGTTTAGCTGGACGCGCGATTTCATTTGTATCGCCGCAAGACAGAGAAATGCTGCAAGAAATCGAACTGTTAATTGAGCAGACTTTACCTTGTATTACTTTACCGGGCTACGAAGAGGGGGCCGCTTTGCCTGCTCGTTATCGCGATGTCGTGGTTAAGCCTGTTAAAGAGAAAGGTCATAACAAACGTAAATATGAAGATAAAAACCGTACTGCAAAAAATACGATTGGGAAAAGCAATATTCGCGGCGCAACCTCAGGAAAAAGTAGTTACGGTCGCTCGAAGGATAAAGCTAAGAAATAGTGCACATATCGCATAATTTACTCTAATTTAAAGTGAACATATCTAGCGCTAGAATGTTCACTTTTTTATGGGCTAAAGTTTGTCTTTGCAACAGGATGTGAAAATATAAAGAAAGTCTCAGCGCTTTTGATGAGGTAAGAATGGAATCTAAATTATTGAAGATAAAACTTAAGCTTGGCTCTAGAGAAAAGCTAGACAATTTGATCTGTTATATGCGTGAAAATATTGAATTCCCTAAGAGTGAGATGGTTCAAAAAGGCTATTATTGGGACAGTGTTTTCTATGAATCAACTCGAGATCATGAGCATATTTACATCGTGATAAAGTCGGTAGACTTTTCTAAGATAATGCTGGACGAATCGGCGCTACTCCATACACCATTTAGAGAGGTTTATGAGAAGTTTAGGCAAGAGTGCTGGGTGAATGAACCTTATTCTGACATTGATGCAACCGCTTGTTTTAACTCGTCGATGCAATTTTCTATTTAGTTGTAATTTCAATTAATCGGTGAAGAAGCATAAAAAACGTGCAGTAGATAAACTCGACTGCACGTTTTATATTTAACGTGAGTTAAGGTTTATTGCAGATGAGTCTGCAATAAATGGCTTAATTATAACTCCACGTCGATCCAGACTAGACGGTGATCTGATGAGATACTTTTACCGTCACCCCAGGCAACGCGAGAGTCATTCATCAGCATGTAGCCATCTTCAAAGCTTGCAGGCCAGAATACACCTGAGTCAGTGATGTTGAGATCGTTAGATGGGATCGCATGGTCAACGCGTAGGCCAAATGTGCTGGTGATACGATCAGGATAAGTGCTATCACCACAATCACCCAATGCTACACACTCAGTTGAACCTAGGCTGTTTGGCGCGTAAACACCATCAGTTGCGAGTACGTTAACGCGATCGTGGTTCATCAGCTGCTGAATTGATTCTAGGAAGCCATCACCATTTTCTGGGTCGGCATTAAGATCGCCCATGACCACAAAAGATGCATCTAAACCTAAACCACCTTTAACACCCGCATCATCGTAAATGTAGTCAGCATCTGATACATAGTCACTCCAGAACTTGATCTCAGCACTATTTAACAACTTGTTGTTTTCAGTGACGGTATCGAATACTGGTGGGGTTGGATGAGATAGCAGTAGGTGAACCACTTTCTCGCCGTCTGCTGTAGGGATAAGGATTGGTGCATCAACGTGGTTTTTAGAAGATAGTGGTTTTTCTGCCCACGCTTCAGCTGTGTACCATTCATCACCACACTTCATGCCTGCTGGGATAGGGTTCTTATCATCGTCGCAATTAACGATAGTAGGATTTGTTTCACCCGGCATATCTTTCCATTTAAAGTCTTGGAAAGTACGGATGTTAGCTGTGTCGATTGGGTACTGTGATAGTAGGCCAAACGCATATTGACCGTGGTAGAAACCAAAACCCCAAGCGTCACCAGGTAGTGCTACCTTGCCATTACGGTCTAAATCAAACTCACTTAACAGACCTGTATTGGTTGAGAAGTTTTCAGCATAAGCGAATTGGATCGGCTCAAGCATCTTCTGTTCGTCAGATGTAGTACCTAGCGCATTTTGTGGCACAGCTAAATAATTAAGGCGGAAACCTTTAATCGCATCTTGGTTTTCACCAAGGCCGTCGTTGTTAAACTCACCCATCATGATAACGGCTGGACGCTCAGTTTGGATAATAGCGGCAACGTTACGGATTTGAATAATTTTTTCGACAACTTTTAGCTCATCAGCAGATAATTCATCGTCAAACCATTTCTGCATTAACGCTTCTTGCTCAAGTGCAGGGATCTGCATCTCAGTGACTAGCTGTTCGAAAGTACTACGATCAAAAGAAAGATTATAAGTAGCGAACTTAACCGTTGTTGGCTCTGTTGGCTCTGGTGGATAAATATTAGTTGTTTCGTCATTACATCCTGCTAATAACGCAACAGAGATCGCAGCAGCAGCTGCAGTTTTAAGTAATTTCATGTTTTTGACCCATCAATTGTAATTATAATAACGAGCTCATTTAGTTGAGCTTCGCTGATATTCTATACAGCTGTACATTGCATGAAAATGAATCTCGGCAAAAGTAACGTCTGAGTGATGGTTTTATCGGCTTAAGTTGCCGGCGTGGTTGCTTTTTGTTGGGCTTGTGTGTTTGTCGTGTAAATGCCGTGTATCTCGCTAGGTTGGTGTTAGCTATTGGTTGTTTAGTTGTTGCTTATCTAATTGCATCTTAATTTGTTTTTAAGATGAATATGATCTGATAGTGTAATGCCATTGATAAAATAGGAGTGTGTAAGTGAGCAGAACCCTTAGGATTAATATAATTGTTGCTGCCATTTTTCTATGTGGTTGCTCTCAATTAGATCACAGGCCACAAGGCGATAAAATAGCTGTAAGCCCTCATAACGCCGATAGTTTTTATGTTAGAACTCAGGTTCAACCATGTGATTATGCATGGTTTAAAAAAGTAGAACAACAGCTACAAACTGGCGATGGTCAAGGACATGGCCCAGATCTCGGCTCCATGGAATGGCGCTCGGTGATAGAATTTAAATTGGGTATTGGCGGTGATGATTCTATTGTTAGTGTCGATTCTGATTTGTGGTGTGACTATATCGATAAGCAGTATATCGACTAATACTATTTTAATGATCACTGCTTTAACGAGCAATAGCTTTGATTAGTAGCGCTTGAGGAACACTTCCTAGACAAGTATTGGCTCTGTGAATCTTGATTAGCTAAATAGCACCCGACCTGTTTCCATTAAATATCAGCCATCTTTATCTCAACATAATATGATGCCAATATACGGGTATGCGTGACATTCACGCGCATTAACGATTAGAATCTTTGGCTATTCGATAGATAGAGTTCATGTCATGATCCAGAAAATTATTCCTACTAATGTCATCACCGGTTTTTTAGGTGTCGGTAAGACTTCCTTTATCAAAAACTTGTTACAGCATAAACCTAAAGGAGAAGTGTGGGCGGTTCTGGTGAATGAGTTTGGTGAAATAGGTATTGATGCAGGCTTACTCGATAACGGCAACGAACAGGTGCAGATTAAAGAGGTGGCGGGAGGGTGTATGTGCTGCGCTGCGGGCTTGCCTATGCAGGTGGCAATAAACCAGTTAATTGCAAAAGCCAAACCCGATAGGTTACTGATTGAACCTACAGGCTTAGGTCATCCTAAAGAGGTGCTTAAGGTATTAACTCAGCCACATTATCAACACGTTTTGGCGATGAAGGCGTGTGTGACCTTAGTCGATGCGAGAAAACTCAATGATAGCCGTTATACCGAACATGAGATCTTTAATCAGCAGCTGCAAGTTGCGGATGTTGTCATAGCCAGCAAGACCGACTGTTATCCAGTCACTTTGATTGACTCCTTGATTGACTATTTAGCTGTCATTAACGGCTCTCTTATTAATAGCCCCGTTATTAGGGGCTCGAACGAAGAAGGTCAAACGACCTCAAGCTTGCCCGTTATTCCTTGGAGCTTAAAGCAAGCTGATGAGAGTCATGCATCGATAATGTCTTTGCTTGAAGGGGCTCACCAAAACAAGAGTGCGGCTACGGAGCAGGCACTAAAATCGCAAGAAGCATTACAAGCACTATCACCAGAAGTATCGGCCACTCAGGCGCCGCGCCTGATGGATATCCACTATAGTCCGCTATTTTCAGAGGCTGCAACTAAACAGCGTGTTGAATTTAATGATCGTGGCCTCCTTTGCATGAGCAATCAAGGGGAGGGTTTTTATAGTTGCGGTTGGGTGTTTGACCCAAGTTATGAGTTCGACTTTGATCGGTTGCTGGCATTAATAAGCAACTTAAAGGTCGCGCGCATTAAAGCTGTGATGATCACCGAAGAGGGGATTGCGGGTTTTAATGGTGTCGATGGTGAGTTATCAATCGTTGAGCTTGATGATGCAATGGACTCTCGAATTGAGCTGTTGTCGATGTCAGCCATTGGCGCAGCCGATTTAGAAAAGGCGTTATTAGGCGCTGCGACTCGACTGAACGGCTAAATCCATTGGCGGCTTAAGGCTCAGTATTAGGTAGCAGTACTACATGTTTAGTGCTTAGTACGAATATAAATACCCATCAAGAATAATAATTAGAGAATATCATGACTCAACCGACACTCACTGCGGCAGAGCCAGGACGAAATAATCTGGACTCACCTATGGTGACAGAGCCTATCGCTAAGCTATTTTGGCGCTATAGTATTCCGACAATTCTATCCATGCTAGTGACAGGTATTTACGTCACCATTGACGGCATGTTTATTGGCCACTACTTGGGTGAGGTTGGTCTAGCGGGCATGATCTTAGCCTACCCGATAGCGGCAGTGCTTTATGCGATAGGGGCGACACTGGGCATGGGCGGCGCAGCGTTAGTATCAATCCATCAGGGGCAAGGTGAGCCCCATATTGCACGGAAAATATTGGGAAATACGTTCAGTTTGTGTTTGATATCGGGACTGATTACTACAGTATTAGGCTGTTACTTCTCTAAAGATATCCTCGTGATGCTAGGCGCAGAGGGAGAGATTCTGCGCAGTGCCGATGATTATCTGTTTTGGTATTTTGCCTTAGGCACATTCCCCATCGTGTCGATGGCGTTCACTACATTACTGCGAAATGATGGTCGTCCCGGATTTGTAACCTTAGTTTTAATCTTAGGTGGTGTGCTCAATACGGTACTCGACTGGTTGTTAATCGTAGTGTTCCCCTATGGGTTAATGGGCGCGGCGATAGCGACCATGATCTCCCAAGCCGTGACTGGTGCACTGTGTTTGCAGCACTTTTTTTCGAGTCGAACCGAAATTGGCATTAACCTTGAACAGATGAAGCTGAAGTGGGATCACTGCGTTAATATCATTCGTGTCGGCACGCCAAGCTTTTTAATGAATATGTACCTGACCGTGGTGTTGACCCTACACAATGTGGCATTTCTGGCAGTGGGCACGCCGCTGCACGTGGCGGCATTTGGTGTGGTGAGCTATACCGAAGCGTTTTTTTACCTATTATTTGAGGGCATCGCTTTTGGCGTGCAGCCTATTCTCAGCTTTAACGCGGGCGCAAAGCGCTTTGATAGGGTGAAACAAGCACTGAAGATGGCCTTTTCAGTGACCTTAGTTTGTGCAGCGTTAGGGCTTATCTTTATCTACTCGGTACCGCAATTGTTTGTGTATATTTTTGCTGGTGATAATGTCTTGCTCACGCCGATAGCAACCGAAGGAATGCGTTGGTACTTCTGGGGCTTACCGATGGAAGGCTTATTGCTTGTTGGCGCATCTTTCTTCCAAGCGATTAACTACTCCAAAGAAGCATCTATTTTAACGGGGGCAAAACTGATCCTATTCGCTGCCATTTTATATCTATTTGCTTGGGCTTTTGGCGTCACAGGTGTGTGGATTTCATTGGCGACTTGCAGCACGATGTTAGTCATTTGGATGGCATGGATTATGAGGCGAACCCACAATAAGCTATTGGCCTAAATCTTTATATATTTAAATATGATGTTTTATGCCGAGGGTTGGGACTAAGTTACTCGTGTTATAAAGGGGGCTCGCTCAATCATTGAGCTCGTGTTGCTAGTATGTTAGTTTTACTGCAAATGTGATGCTAGTGGCGTGGCTTGTTCAGCACTTAAAATGGTATGGATAAAGCTGTACCATTTGTAGAACGCATATCTCAACATATTAATGAAACAAGGATTTTTCATGTTTACAAAGCCGAGTGCGAATAAGCGTAATATTATTTTTGCGGCTGTTTTTACAACCGCAGTCAGCTTTTGCTCACCTGTTTTCGCTTCAGAATTTAGTGATGCTTATTCAGCTTATAAAGTTGCAGTCACCGCTGAGAATCAATCTGAAATAGAGCTTTATGCATTACAGTCTTATGAGCTAGGCAAGGCTAAATTTGGTGCTGATAGTATTAATAGCGCCACACTAGCATTAAATGCAGGTAACGCATTAATCGCAAATATGCCTAAACAAACCTTTGAGGAGCAGGTCAAAGCTCAACCGAAAAAGCGTCAGCCTCAAGCATATGGCTTGTTTGAAGAGACATTAAAGATCTACAGTAAGCATTATGGTGAAGAGGCTATAGAGCTTATTGATCCACTTTTGGGTCTAAGTGACGCCAGCAGTCAAAAATATGCTCGTGAGTTTTTGGATGATGCCTTAGATATTGCCGAGGACTCTGATGATGCAATGTTAATCGCCGATACCAAAATGGCCTATTTTGAACGTTTGGTTAACTCTGGTTATTACACCCGCAAAGTGCGTAATTACGCTTTTGATGCACAAGAAGCTTACAGTGAACTATTGCCTGAAAATGCAATGAAGCGCGTACTCACTAGCTTTAGGGTTGGTAACGTACGCTTTGCAGAGAAAGATTATGATGAAGCTGAAGCGCTATTTTTAGGCGTTATCACGCAATTTCAAAAGCTTGATTATAATCATCCATACGAGTTGGCAGCTCATGCCAAATTAGTACAGATTTATGAGCTTGATGGCGAAAGTGAAAAATCAACTCAACACTGTATCGCGATTGGTAATATGAAGCCGTGGAAAGAGGATATTGAGCCGACGCCACTGTTTAGGAAGCACCCTGATTACCCGCTTTCTTACTTGAAAGCAGGAAAAAGCGGTAACACGAATATGAGCTTTACCATAGATAAAATGGGCTTTGTTAAGGATGTTGTAGTGATAGAGTCTAACGGTGGTAGCAAGTTTGAAACAGAATCACTGATAGCGTTAAAGCAATGGCGCTATGCCCCCAAATTTATTGAAGGTGAAGCGGTTGAGGCAAAAGGGGTTAAGGTTAAATTGGAATACTATGTTGAGAAATAGCCTTACCTCGTAAAGCAAAGCCCTAATATCAATTAGGGCTTTTTTGAATCTGCATAATGCTGGTTAGGCTAAACCAAATATACGTTAAGGCTACACGCACCATGAGCACCTACAACCAATGCTTGCTCAATATCCGCAGTCTTAGAAGGCCCAGCGATAAAAGTACCAAACTCTCCAGAATCTAACGTAATACGGCTAGCCGCTTGATGCATATTAGCCACAATGGTTTTTTCATCTAGTACGAGAAACAGATTCTCACAGATAAAGGGCGTGACGCGGTGGCCAAGGTTTTTGTTATTAACCCAAATAGCCCCGTTTTCGGCCACGCCTAAATCTCCCGGGATCACCGCATAATCGATATCTCTTAGCTGGTGGGCAGTATCGGTCACCTCGCGGTTGCCTTTAATACCATCAAGCATAGAGATGATCTGCAGTCCTTCTGCAATATGTGCATCCACCTGCGTCTGCAACTTAGCTAAACCGCCTTCGCGGTGCAAGGTGCCGGCAACCGTATTGAGGCTAGTCTCAAATTGACCCACTAAATCATCGATGCGCGGCGCGATATTGATAATCGGCATGGCTTGAGGTGCCATAGCTGCGCTCTTTAGCGCGTTAAGGATGTCGAGTTTACTAGACATTTTATTATCCTCTGTTCTTCTTAAACCAAGCTTCGAAGCTGGAGTCTGGTGCCACTGGTAACTCGCGGTATTTGCCCCAAGCGCCAGAGAACGGCTTTAATAAACTTCCCGGTAGAATGTTGAGCGCAGTGCGCGCGATACTCATCGAGCAGTTGAGTGCGGTTTCACTGGCCATAAATTTGCCCACGAGTGGCATATAACTGGCTTTACCATAGGGCAGTTTTCCGGCTTCAGCTTTAAGGCGGCGATGATGGTGAATGATTTTATCTAGTGGCACCTTAGTTGGGCATACATAAGAGCAGCTGCCACACAAGGTACAAGCCCAAGGCATGGAGTTGGTATCATCACACTGTGATCCGACGGCGATACCGATTGGCCCAGGAATGGTGTAGTTATAGCTGTAACCACCACTGCGGCGATAAACAGGACACGTATTAAGGCAGCCACCACAGCGAATACATTTAAGTGATTCAGCTAAAATTTTGTCTTTGAGCATATCAGTACGGCCGTTATCGACAATAATCACGTGCATCTCGCCGCCATCTTGTGGGCCGCGATAAAAAGAGCTGTAAGTGGTGATAGGCTGACCCGTAGCGTTTCTTGCCAAGGTGCGTAGCAAGACTGCGGCGCTATCGATATTGGGCACAATTTTATCTATACCCATTGAGTGCAGTTGCAACTTAGGTAAGTTAGCGCCCATATCGGCATTACCTTCGTTAGTACACACAACGACCGCACCTTTATCGGCAATGGCCATATTAACGCCAGTCATTGCCGCATCGGCTGACAGAAACTGCTCACGCAGGTGTGCACGGGCTGCGCGGGTTAGGTAAAGCGGATCTGAAGCGCCGGCATCAGTGCCAAGTTTGTCGTGGAATAGATCGCCCACTTCCTCTTTTTTCAGATGGATAGCCGGTACCACAATGTGTGATGGTGGTTGGCCTGCAAGCTGGATAATACGCTCACCCAAATCGGTATCAATCACTTCAATGCCATGCTGCTCCAAATATGGATTCATGTGGCACTCTTCGGTGAGCATTGATTTAGACTTTACTAACTTTTTAACCTCATGCTCAGCTAAAATCCCATGCACGATACGGTTGTGCTCAGCGCCATCTTTGGCCCAGTGCACCTTAATATTATTCTTTAGACAGTTCTGCTCAAACTCTTCTAAATACTGCGCTAAATGCGTCAGCGTGTGCAGTTTCATGTCTGAACCGATTTGGCGCAGTTGTTCCCACTCCGGTAGGCTGCCTGCAGCGCGGTCACGCTTTTCTCGTAGCATCCAAAGCGCTTTTGAGTGCCAATCAACCCGTGATTCGTCTTTACAGAATATCTCGGCTTTATGGGCATGAGTTGCTGATGTTGAAATCGACATATCTTCTCCTAAAGCGCTGCGTTAATGACTTGAGCGATATGGCGAGTCTCAATCGGCAGTTTCTGCCGTCTGACCATGCCATCGATATGCAGTAAGCAAGATGGATCGAATCCAACGGCATACTTAGCGCCTGTTGCTGCATGAGCCTGCGCTTTATCTTTGCCCATTTTGGCCGATACAGCACCTTCATCTAGGGCAAAAGTACCACCAAAGCCACAGCATTCATCGCGGCGATCTGGATAGACAATCTCTATTTCTGGAATGGCGGCGAGTACCGCTTCGAACTTGTTCATACGTGGGCCCATCTGCTCGCTGGGGGTGGCCAAGTCAAGCATGCGAATACCGTGACAACTCATCTGTAGGCTAATTTTATGTGGAAACGGTTTAGTAAAGGCTGGAATAGGGGAGACGTCGTGAAGAAACTCAGTTAGCTCATACAGTTTGTCAATGACAGCCTGCGCTTCAGGGCTTGAATCAAACTCATGAAAGTTTTCTTTAGCCGCTACAAGGCAAGAAGCTGCAGGGCACACGATGGCATCACACTCAACATCTTTGAAGGCATTGAGTAGTTTCATGGTGGTTTTCTTGGCTTCGTTATAACAGCCTGAATTTGTCATTGGCTGACCGCAGCAAGTCTGACCTTTTGGCAGTATGACTTGGTGGCCGAGTTTTTCTAATAATTCTAAAGTGGCGATCCCCACTTCAGGAACCATTTGATTCACTAGACACGGTATGAAAAGAGCTATCTTCATTGTGTTTTCTCTTCTATTTTGCAGACATAGTTAGCGACTTTTAACTGTAGGAAGTAACCGTAAAAAGTAACCGCAAAAAAGTCGGCTTAAAAAGCAGACTTTATTTTAAATGGGCACACGCCTATATTTATTCACACATTAAATATAGGCCGATAACCTTGTAAAAAGTAGTGCTAATTTAGCAAATAAACTTAGGCATTTTTGCAAAAATGAAAATAAGCTATCTATTTGTATAGTAAGGGTAATAGTTGGTTTTACTGCTGAGTTTGCAATATAGAAAGCTAAAAGTGGTTAGGCAGTTAAGCAGTTAAGTGGAGTGGATTGAGTTTGATTAAAAAGTGAGGGGCAAGCTGCCCCTCACTTTTTACTAAAGAGTCGCGCTATTTAGCGGGTACACTCTTCTAACAGATAGGCAAGGTGGCGGTAAGAGATACCGCTATGTTGAGTTAAACCGACTTCACACATACGGTTAGCGTAATATCCTTCGTTAACATCAACAGGGATCAGCTTTTTGATATTGCGCAGCGCGCTAGCGTTGATTTCAGGCTTATACAAGCCTTTTTCACCGGCATAACCACAGCAATCTATGCCTGCCGGGCGGATCATTTGTTGGCTACAGGCATCGATAATCGCTTCCATCTTTGGCTCAAGTTTCATCTTACGTGCACTACAACCTAAGTGCAGAGCGACAGCAGGCTTTTTGCGGTTGATGGTGAGCTTATCGAGTAGCTTGTCATGGATGAAATCAACCATATCGACAATTTCAATCTTGTCTGTCAGTGACTTATCACCAGAAAGTGTACGATAAGTACAAGAAAGCGCATCAATAATCACCGGCAGCTTACCGCCCTGAGTCATAGCTGCAACCGCTTCAATTAGCTCTTTACGCTTAGCGTCAGCGTTTTTAAAGTCACCTTTTGACTCCCACATTTGGCCGCAACACAGATCACGAGTTTTCTCAGGAGTGATAACGTTGTAACCAGAACGCTCAAGTAGCGTGACGATGACTTCAGGTAAGGTGCGGTTATCGGGATCTTTTGGGGTTGGACCAAAGGTGCGTCCACCGCAAGCTGGGAAGTAAACTACGGTTTCTTGACCCGGGATCGGCGCGGCAAGTTTGGGCAATTTGCCACCTTTTGGAAAATCAGGATTCCAATAAGGCACTTCTTTAGAAACGACACGGCCAGCTTTCATGATTGCGCCAGTTATCGCGCTGCCAGTGATCTTGTGAACGGTACCTAGCACATCAAAACCTGTGCTGATCACCTGGTTAACTGCGCCAAAGTGCTTGGCTTGAAAATCGAGTACCTTTTGTTCAGTACTGGTGATATAGGGCGTTCTGAGTTTACGCACTAACTCGCCCATGCTGTTTTCGACTGGGCAGGCGATGGTACAAAGCTGACAGGCGGCGCAAGTATCAACTACATCGTACTTGGCTGCGGCGCGCATCTCACTGGCTGCTTGTTTGTCACCTGATTGCTCAAGACGCTCAATTTCACGTAACGTGGCAATACGTTGACGTGGCGACATATTTAGCGCTGATGTCGGGCAGGTTTTTTCGCAGAAACCACATTCGATGCATTTGTCGACTAAGTCATCGACTACAGGGCAGGGTTTAATGTTTTTAACGTGAATTTGATTATCATCGTTAAGAATAACCCCGGGGTTTAATAAGCCTTCAGGGTCAAAAATCTGCTTAATACGCTTCATCAAGGTGTAAGCGTCACTGCCCCATTCCATCTCAACAAAGGGCGCTACTGCACGGCCGGTGCCGTGCTCGGCTTTCATTGAACCGTCGTATTTATTGATCACCATTTCGGCGACATCTTGCATAAAGGCGTGGAAGCGCTCAATGTCAGCTTGTGAGTTAAATGTGGGTGTTATGATGAAGTGGAAGTTACCCGCAAGTGCATGACCATAAATAACCCCCTCAGGATAGTTATGCTTATGGAAAAGCTCGGTTAAATCGTTAGCCGCAGCCGCTAGATGCTCAAGTTCAAAGGCCACATCTTCGATGATAACGGAGGTGCCTTTAGGGCGCTCGCCACCAATAATTGGGAACAGTGCTGAGCGCATTGCCCAGTACTGACCAAAAACGGTAGGGTCGTCACTGAAGCTAATAGGGCGCTCAGTCTCGATATGCGCAAGCTTAGCGATAACGTCTTGGGTATAGGTTCCAAGTGTTGCTTTGTCATTGGCGCGAGATTCAATCAGTAGGATACAAGCGCCTTCAGGTAAGTCTGTTAACCATAGCGGCATGCCCGCTTTGCCTGTTATCGCTCTAATTGAGGCCCAGTCGAGCAACTCTGCGGCGGCAACGCTGTCGCCCACAATTGGCGGAACAGCGCGAGCGGCATCTTCCATATTGAAAAACACAGCCATGGCTGAGGCTTTAAAGCGTGCTTCATCAACCGTGTGGTAAGTCACCTCTTCAACAAAGGCTAGCGTCCCTTCGGCGCCCACAATCAGATGGTTAATTAGCTCAAAAGGATCGGCAAAATCAACCAGGGCATTCAGGCTATAACCTGTTGTGTTTTTAATCGAGAATTTTTTACGAATTCTAGCGGCAAGCACGGTGTTGTTAACGGTTAGCGCAGCGAGCTCAGTAAGCTGTTGCAAAAGTTGTGGATGAGACTGAGTAAAGGCAGCTTTTGAGTCGTCACAACCTGTATCTAGCTCTGTGCCGTCTGCAAATAATAATTTGGCAGAAGCGATAGTTTGGTAACTGTTTTGCGCCGTACCACAACACATGCCAGAGGCGTTGTTAGACACGATGCCACCAATTTTAGCTGATGCAAGCGTTGCCGGATCGGGGCCTATTTTCTTGTTTAAAGGCTTTAAAACTGCGTTGGCATCGGCGCCAATCACCGCGGTACCTAGGCTAATTGTTGAGGCATCGTCACTTACGGTTAATGTTCTAAAACCATCATGACCTAAGATCAGCAAAATACCTTCACCAATGGCTTGGCCTGAAAGACTCGTTCCTGCAGCTCTAAAGGTTACTGGAGCGCCGTAGGTGCGGGCAATGGCTAGGGTGCGTTTAGCTTGCTCTAGGGTATCGGCATGCACCACAATTTCAGGCACGATACGAAAATAGCTGGCATCAGTTGACCAGGCAAAACGGCGAACTGGATCATTAGTGGCGGCGTGCTCGCCAACTTGTCTACGTAAATCTCTTAATACTGCTTCATAATTAATCGACATTAACTTTATCTCATACACTTACTTTAAGTGGATAAAGCCGCTGCTTGAGCGGCTTTCTCGATATTATTATTTTTATAAAATTTGCTATATACGTTGCTTTAAAAAAGGAGGCAAGAGCTTAAAAGCCACCCCAAACTGCAGCGATAGTACCCGCGACTAAAGCATAGCCTAGTGCCACAGGCATGGTTTTACGGATAATTTCAGATTCACGCCCAGCCATACCAACAACCGTTGCAGCGGCAACAACGTTCATTACACACATCATGTT
Organism: Shewanella sp. 125m-1; assembly: GCF_052977065.1. Lineage (NCBI taxonomy): Bacteria > Pseudomonadati > Pseudomonadota > Gammaproteobacteria > Alteromonadales > Shewanellaceae > Shewanella > Shewanella sp. 125m-1. The sequence continues at coordinate 3,897 of NZ_JBRILT010000064.1, read as the reverse complement.
ACCGGCGTTAGCACCAATGCCCTGCATTGCGAGAATAAGTGCATGGTTAGCTCCAATATTATCGGCAACACTGTACTGTAGGCCTGAAAACATCATGTTTGAGAAGGTAGCCGATCCTGATAAGAAGGCGCCGAAAATCCCCACAATTGGCGAAACCCAAGCCCACACCGCGCCCATGCTGTTAGCGAGCGTATCGGCGAGTGCGACAGGCATAGAGGCAAGCCCTGAGGCATTTTCGCCAGAGTTTAAGAAAATTTTAACCATAGGGACCGAGGCCCCAAGCGAAATAATCGTCGGCACCATAGACTTACAAGAGACTGAGATAGACTCTTTAATGGCAGGCGACTTCATTCTAAATAGGAAGAAACCTAGGATGCAGACTAAAACAAAGAAAGCGCCAGGTGCGTAAAGTGTGGCAAAGCCCGCTTTTAACTCTGTACCGAGTAAACCTGTCCAGCTGATGTTAAAGCTAGATAACCAGGCTTTAAGTGGTGCAACGGTACGTGACAGCACCAGTAATGCCGCCATAATTAAATAAGGAGACCAAGCGGCAAGTTGCGAGAACTTAACGTCAGTCTCTAATGCTTGACTGGTTTTACCATCGTTCTCAGCAAAGTCATTCCACTGCTCTTTAGGCAATAGGTAGCCTTTTTTAGCAACAGGGATAACCAGTGCCATACCCACAAGCGCACCAATAACTGACGGGAACTCCGGGCCTGCAAAGTAGTTAATTAACCAAGCTGGAACGGTGAACGCAAGACCTGCAAATAGCGCGAACTTCCATATGGCTAAGCCTTCTTTAAATGACTTATTACGACCAAAGAAGCCTGTGAGAATTGCTACCATTGTCAGTGGAATAAGGGTACCAGTGATTAAGTCTATGGTGATCATGTGCATGGCAATAAACTGCGCATAATCTGCAAAACTGCCACCGTGCTGGGCAATTTGCTGTGCGGCCATATTTGCGCCGCCCTGAGTTAGGCCTTGCTCCATACCGAACAGAACGGGAAGACCAATGGCGCCGAACGAGACTGATGTTGAGTCAGCAATCAAGGCGACAACGGCTGCTGCAATAGGAGGAATGCCAAGTAACACAAGTAGTGGTGCACCAATTGCCGCAGGGGTACCAAAGCCTGCTGAACCCTCAATAAACGAGCCGAACAACCAGCAGATGATGATCACCTGCACCCTCGCATCACCACTAATATTGGTGAAACCAGCGCGGATAGTATCCATCGCGCCAGAATACTTAAGGGTGTTAAGTAGGAACACAGCACCAAAGATGATCGTTAGTGGCGTTAATGCTGACAGCAAGCCTTCAACCACTGAAGCGGCCAGGAAGGTTGTGTCCATCTGCCAAACGAATACTGCTGCAAGTCCTGTAAATACCATAGAAATAGGCATCGCTCTAGATGCTGGCATCCGTAGTAGGACCAGGAACAGCATTACGCTGATAATCGGCGTTAAGCTTGCGAGTAGTTGAATAAAGGTCATGCTTGCCTCGATGTGTTTGAGTATCTAACTTCAATTGTTGCTTTCAAATTTTTTAGTTATTACGAAAAGCGGTGTGTACTAAACGTGATTTAGAAAAATGTAAACATGATCTAGATCATGCTGCTTATCAATTGTGCTTGATAATGCCATTAGTGAGACGGGTCATGGTTTTGCGTTTTGCGACTATGTGATGCGTGTCACGTATAATTGTTGGTTGAATGCTAGGTAGGCATAAGAAAAGTATAAAGGGCGTCATTCTTAGTACTAAAAGTGCTGGAACCTACCATCTTGAGCGTCATTCACCTTAGATTTGATCGGTAAATTTCTTATGTGGCAGCGAATAAGGTAAGCGAGATTTAACGCTTGTGTGATCTGCATCTAGTTTTTGTTTTTTGTCTGCCCGTCATATTTATCATTATTAATCTAAGTTAATGTTTTTAATAGAGATGAACTTTTGAGGCATCACATTATGTTTTGATGTGTTTGAATCAAGCAGGGATGAGAACTGTAGCTAATTAACACCAATGTAGTGAAAGTTACATCAAAAGTTGGCGGGGAAGCTAATTATTGAGGCGGCAGATGCCGATAACTGATGCCTGTAAATAAGGCTTAAAAAGTATCGACATCTAGCTGAGTAGAAGATCCTAGATAGAAGGGATTAGAAAAGTTTGCTTCCCCAACCTAGCTTGGTACGAAGAACGTGGAAATAGTTATGCCCTTTAGGATGCACAAGCCTTAAGGTTTCTTGGCTGCGTTTTATGATAATTTCATCACCAGGCAGAACCGGCAGGTGTACATGACCATCACAACTGACTTCTAAGTTATCACCGTTATGGGGCGATACGACCAGCTTAATGATGCTAGCCGCATCAACAACAATTGGTCTACACGAAAGTGTGTGAGGAAACATCGGCACTAAAATCATCGCGGCGAGGTTTGGCGTTAATATCGCACCACCTGCAGACAAAGAGTAAGCGGTCGATCCGGTCGGAGTGGAAATAATCATACCGTCGGCGCGCTGGCTATACATGAATTTGTCATCTATGTAGACTTCAAACTCAATCATATGTGCAACTTTACCTGGATGAAGTACCGCTTCGTTGACTGCGGTATTACTTGATTTAAGCTCATTGTGGCGATGCACTTCGGCTTCGAGTAAAAAGCGTTGCTCAATTTCAAATTCGCCTTCAAGTACCTTAGATAATGCTTCTTCAAATGAGTCTGGTGGTAAGTCGGTCAAAAAGCCCAAGTTCCCTCGGTTAACCCCGATAACACCGATATTAAAGCGTGCCAGCACCCGAGCAGCGCCGAGCATGTTACCGTCACCGCCAACAACAATCGCTAAATCGCATTGCGCACCGATCTCTAATAGATCGACAGATTGCACCTGAGGACCCAGTTCTCCGGCGACTCGTTCTTCGACTAACACTTTATAGCCTTGCATGCTAAGCCAATGATGCAACCTTTTTAAGGTCTGTGTGGTTCCCTTGTGATTCGGTTTACCAATTAGACCAATTGTGTGAAACGTATTGCTCATATTTATGTTAGATCCAGCTTTAGGCCTTGAAACCTTAAAATTGATCCCCATAATATGCTCAGAGCATGCAGAAACAAAGCATTTTTAGCTGGAGCAAAAATGAGCAACGAAACAAATAAAGCACAAGATAACCAAGTTGAAGAGATCGTCGAAGGCGAATTGCTTAACGAAAATGGCACTGAAGCAACAGATGAAGGCGCTTTGATGGATGAGTTAACTCAAGCAAATTTCCGTGTTGAAGAGTTAGAAAAGGCTTTGCAAGAAGCTGAAGCTAAAGTTGAATCTCAGAAAGACTCAGTGATCCGTGCTGCAGCTGAAGTCGACAATATACGTCGTCGTTCAGCTATGGATGTTGAGAAGGCGCACAAGTTTGCCTTAGAGAAATTCATCAACGAATTGCTACCTGTTTTAGATAACATGGAGCGTGCGTTGCAAGGTACTGACGCAGAAGCTGAAGCAACAAAGGCGATTTACGAAGGCGTTGAGCTGACGGCAAAGAGCTTTGTGAGCACAGTAGAGAAGTTTGGCTTAGTCCAAGTTGATCCACAGGGCGATACATTTAACCCAGAGCTACACCAAGCGATTGGCATGCAGCCAAGTGCAGATTTCCCTGCCAATACTGTGATGATGGTGATGCAAAAAGGTTATACCTTGAACGAGCGCTTACTTCGCCCTGCGATGGTAATGGTTTCTCAAGGTTAATCATGGTCGCTTGGCGCTTATGAGTGCTAAGTAAGATCCTTGTAATAGCGGCAATAAATACGGCCACAAAAAAGGACTGCTTAGGCAGTAATGCCGTTCACTTAAGGTGAACGGCATTTTTATTTTTGGCATACCGTTGAGGCCTTGGTTTTACTGTTCTGGGG
>NZ_JBRILT010000063.1:0-23952 GCF_052977065.1 Shewanella sp. 125m-1 | reverse complement strand
TTATTATTGAGTTTGAAGACAGACTTGTGAAACATATTAACTAAAACTGCAGTTACACAGAATCTGTTACACCCTCGTGACTGGCTTTTTTATACCTATAGCTTGGGGCACTCGATAACACTGAGACAGTATAAGTAAGCTTACTTATGGCCTTTTAGTAATTCAGGCTCAACTAGCACGCTGTTATCGTTATCAGAGATCCAAATTTGACCTTCACAAATATTAAACTGCAAAGACATATTACGCCCAACCAACTGCCCCATCGCTTTAACTGACTCTTCTGGAATATTCCAGACGGTTAAGTTGTCGTAACGCTCAAACGCCACTTCATTTTGTTTCCACCAGATCGGCACGCTACGACCACCATAAGTGATCAGTTGAACTTCTTTAGCGCGGCCGCAAGCTTTACGTAACCATTTTTCATCACTTTGCCCAAACTCAACCCATAGGTTGATTTCATCAGACAAAGACTTATCCCAAAGCTCAGGCTCATCATCAACGCACAGCCCTTTACTAAATGTCAGTGAGTCACTGGCATTCATGGCAAAAGCAAGCAATCTGACCATCATACGCTCATCGGTTTCTGACGGGTGCTGTGCAACAGTTAATTGATGATCTTGATAGTAGCCACGATCCATATCAGCGATTTGAATTGCGATTTTATATACGGTAGCTTTTTTGGCCATTGAAAGTGTTTCACAAAAGGATTTGCGCCAAGTTTACCTTAAATTAGTACTAGCGACACATCATCATGCCACTAATGTTCATTTCCCATTTAAATGGCTAACATAAGAACGCGAACAGTCTCAGCGAGCAAAGTCGGCTGAGACTGTTAGTAAACAAAGTTAAAAACTGCCAGGCTGTAAATACTTAGCGGCAGGAAATTGTTTAGCCAAATGGCGAATTTCATCAATATCGCCATAAACCAAACATGACTCACCTTTTGTCAATTGCAACGCGATTGATTCATCGTTAAACACATCACTCAAACTGGCGTCTCTTCTTAATAACTCATTAAGTTCAAACGGCAGTGCCTGTGTAGAATATGTCACTTCGATTTTTTGTAGATATGGCATGGCGCCAATAGGTAGCAGATGAGCTGGCGTACTGCTATCAATGAGTAATAACTCCCCTACTGTCGACTCCATGGAAAAACTTGTTTCGTAGTGACTTTCGGTTTTCGCATCAAAACGTGACCCATTGCGATTAAAAAACTGTTCCCAAAAAATGCGCCTTTGCTTAAAAACAGGCAACCGGTGTTGCACTTCTTGACGGCGCTCAGCAATAAAGTCAAATAGCGACGTAATAGAGAGCGGCAGCCAAGACTCTAGCCGCGCCCTTAATTCTCTGGCATACACAGGCGCAGCGCCCGCCGTACTGATGGCGATTTGTAAGCGCCCTCGGTCGACGATTGAGGGGGTAATAAAACGACAAAACTTAGGGTTGTCGACAACATTAGCCCAGATCCCTTGCGCCTTAGCGATTTCAGCAAGGCGTTCGTTGAGCTCAGTATCGGCAGTACAAAGATAAACTAAATCACAGTCTGTAATGTCTGCATCATTAACGGCTCTAAGCGCAAGGCTAATGCGCTTACTCTGTGCATAATTTAACGTATCTTGACAGGCCTCGGTTGCAATGACGTTAATACTTGCTTCAGTTCGAGTCAGTAAATCAAGCTTACGGCTAGCAACGTCGCCAGCACCAACTATCAAAACTTTAAGCGATTGAGTATCGACAAATAGCGGAAAATATTGCATTTATGAGCAGCACCTTTAGATAGTTTACAACTGATTTTTTTACAACTTAATTAGTCGTGTTCTATCGGCAATTGTCGCTCAAGCCAAGCTTTATAACCACCCGCTAACGATACCACTTTCGAATAACCCATAACTTGAAGGTTGTTCGCGGCTAACGCCGAGCGGTAGCCACCACCACAATATAATACCAGTGGCGTTTGCTTATCGGGAAAACGCGTTTCAATATCTCTCTCGATAATCCCACGCCCTAGATGCTGCGAATTAGGTAACCGCCCTTGTTGCCACTCTGAGTCTTCTCGAACATCAAGTAACACCCAGCCAGCCATCGATTGGTATTGCTCAACGCTCACTTCGGTAATGTGGGGTAAAATACTTTGCACTAAGGCTAAGAATGCCGGATTATGTTTCATTAACTGTATTTCTCACTGCGTTCGGCGCTGCAATTCCAGCAGAGTTCGAAACTTGATTCATTAATTTCATGACAATTGACACATTTCCATGTTGGACATTGTGCATTGAGTGAGGCCATTTGAGCCTTAGCATTTTCATACTGACTCTGTGCAACCCACAGCTCAACATTTTGAATGCCCGTTGGTAATTCGCCAACACCACCCAATAGCGCTTCTCCTTTTAACTCAACTTGTATACCACTCGATTCGAGCATACCTTTCCAAGTATGAGCCTCAAGCAGGTTCCCTGCTGCAACTAAACGTGTTTGCTCTTCCATGTTATTTCCTACAACTATTGCTCTATTTGGCAAATTTAAGGTTAAGACGCTATAAGTGCTATTTATAAAATAGGTTTACATGCTAACGCTAAATCATCAGGCCTGTCGAGCGCTGCTTTTTCGAACAGCAGAAAATACTTAACTAAACGTTATTGCGTGGTTTTTCACGCTACCAATGTCTTATGAAAATCGTACTAAATATGCTATTGGTATTATAAATATGACATAAAAAAAGCCACCTAACTGGTGGCTTCTTCACAGACGTAAAGATTAAGGCATCAATGCGTCTTGATCAGCACCTTCTTTTTCGATTTCAACAGGCATCATGTGTTCACGATTAATGCCTAGCTTGATCGCTAAGAAGCTCGCCACGTAGATTGACGAGAATGTACCGACGAAAATGCCCATCAGCAATGCAGTTGCGAAGCCATGGATCATAGTACCGCCTTTAAGAAACAGCGCTACAACCACAACTAATGTTGTACCCGTTGTAATAATGGTACGACTCATTGTTTGAGTGATTGAGATATTAACCACTTCTTCTGGCGTACTTTTACGCAGCTTGAGGAAGTTCTCACGAATACGGTCAAATACCACAATCGTATCGTTCAGAGAGTAACCCACAACCGTTAGCAAGCCCGCTAATACTGTTAAGTCAAATTCCAACTGAAGTATAGAGAACACACCTAAAGTGACAATAACATCGTGCGCAAGTGCCGCTACCGAGCCAAGTGCTAAACGCCACTCGAATCGGAAAGAAACGTAAATAAGAATACATATCAAGGCAACTAAAACCGCTAGGCCGCCCTGTTCTGCAAGCTCTTTACCCACTTGAGGACCTACAAACTCAACGCGCTTTTGAATAACAGAGGGATCCAGTTGAGTCACTGCATCCATTACGTCATTAACTTGATCTTCGCTCTTAAAGTCGTCTTTTACAGGGAGGCGAATAAGTATGTCTCGGCTAGAACCAAAGTTCTGCACCACTGCGCCGCCCACGGCTTCACTAGAAAGATTAGTACGAATCGCATTTAAATCAGCTGGCTTAGAAAACTCAAGCTCAACAACGGTACCACCGGTGAAATCAAGACCCCAGTTAATACCTTTTGTCGCTAAGGTCGCAAGCGAACCTAGCACTAATACAGCAGAGAAAATACTGATAGGAAGTGCATGGCGTAAAAAGTTGACTGTGCCTTTAACATTTAAAATCTGTAACATTATCAACTTCCCCTTAAATAGACAGTTTCTTCACGCGTTTACCACCCCAGATCGCGTTCACAATTGAACGAGTACCCACGATAGAAGTAAACATAGAAGTGGCGATACCGATCATTAGGGTCACCGCGAAGCCTTTCACTGCACCTGTACCCACAGCAAATAAGATAAGTGCTGTCATAAAGGTAGTAATGTTAGCATCAGCAATGGTAGAGAATGCGTTGCCGTATCCTTCATGAATCGCTTGCTGGACGCTACGGCCGTTACGTAGCTCTTCACGAATACGCTCGTAAATAAGTACGTTACCGTCAACCGCCATACCAACGGTTAATACCATACCGGCAATACCAGGCAGTGTTAGCACCGCACCAGGGATCATTGACATAACACCAACGACCATCACTAAGTTAGCCGTCAATGCTAAGTTAGCAATTAAGCCAAAGCCACGGTAGTAAACCAACATGAAGATAAGCACTACTGCCATACCCCAGATCATGGCTTGCATACCATTTTCGATGTTTTCCTTACCCAAGCTTGGACCAATTGTACGTTCTTCAACGATATAAACAGGGGCAATAAGTGCACCAGCACGTAGCAATAGCGCTAAGTTCTGTGCTTCTGCATGCTCTAGACCTGTGATAACGAAGTTACGACCAAGACGTGCTTGAATAGTAGCGACCGAAATGACTTCCTCAATCTTCTTCATCTTAACGCTACCATCGGCATTCTTTTCACCGGTATCTTTATACTCGATAAATAGCGTTGCCATCGGCTTACCGATGTTATCTTTGGTCACGTTTGAGAAAATTGAACCGCCTTTAGCATCTAAATTAATAGCAACTTGTGGGCGACTGTACTCGTCAAAGCTTGGTTGTGCACCTTGAATATGATCACCGGTCAACATAACCGCTTTCTTCAATACCACTGGACCGCCGCTGCGGCGCTGATAAAGCTCAGAACCTGCAGGTACTCGGCCGCTCATAGCAGCTTGAACGTCAGCTTTTTCATCAACCATGTGGAATTCAATCGATGCTGTCGCGCTCAAAATCTCTTTTGCACGCGCAGTATCTTGAACACCGGGTAACTCAACAATAATTCGTTCAGCACCTTGACGCTGCACAACAGGTTCAGCTACACCCAACTCATTGACACGGTTACGCAGTGTAGTGATGTTTTGCTGCAGTGCTTCTTCTTTAACTTGCTTTAAATAAGCTTCACTTGGATTTGCAACAAGGACATAGTCATCATTGACAGTCTTGTCTTGGAAGACCATGTCATTGCTGCGAGACTTTAGAAAGCGCTCAGCTTTAGCTAATGTCTCTGCATCGCGGAACTTAATCTCGATGCCTTTGGCGCCATCACGAATACCCGCGTAGCGAATTTTCTCAGCTCGTAAATCAGTTCTGAAGTCTGCAACTTTGGCTTCGGTCATCTTACGAATCGCTTCACCCATATCCACTTCCATTAAAAAGTGAACACCACCGCGCAGATCCAGACCTAGTTTCATAGGCGAACCGCCCATAGCTTCTAACCACTCAGGTGTAGCTGGAGCTAGGTTTAAGGCTACGGTGAACTTGTCGCCTAGTGCATCGCTAATCGCTTCTTTAGCAATTAATTGCTCTTCACCATTATTGACGCGTACTAACAACTGACCATTTTCAAGCTCAGAACGCTTAACAGCGATTCCTTTGCTCTTTAATACATCATTTACTGTCGACATAGTCGACGCTGAGACCTCAGCCCCTCGGGTTGCAACCACTTGAACAGCATGGTCTTCACCGTAAAGGTTTGGGATCGCATAGAATGCACCGATGGCGATAATGACTATCACCATCAGGTTTTTCCACATCGGGTATTTATTCAACACGCCATTGCCCTCTTGGCTTAAAGTGACTTAATAGAGCCTTTTGGCAATACGGCCGCAATATAATCCTTCTTAATCGTGATTTCGCTGGTTTCGTTGATAGTCAACAAAACGTAATCGTTTTCATCACTGATCTTAGCGATCTTACCTAAAATACCACCGCTGGTTAGCACTTCATCACCTTTGCTCAACGAGCTCATTAGGTTCTTGTGCTCTTTAACACGCTTTGACTGTGGACGGAAAATCATGAAGTAAAAAATCAGGCCGAAAATGACCAACATGAAAATCAATTCCATTGTGCCACCAGCGCCGCCAACAGGTGCATCAGCTGCATATGCGTTTGAAATAAACATAGTATTCTCTTCTTATTGTCTGAGTAAAAATTAATCGGATAATTCAGGAACTTCAGGTACTTCTCGACCTTGGCTGGTATAGAATTCCGTAACAAAGGCGTCTAATGTACCTGTCTCGATAGCGCCACGCAAACCTTCCATCAATCTTTGGTAATAGCGAAGGTTATGAATGGTGTTTAATCGAGCACCCAAAATTTCATTACAACGATCTAAGTGGTAAAGGTATGCCCGAGAATAATTCTTACAGGTATAACAATCACACTTATCATCGAGTGGTGAAGTGTCATCACGATGACGTGCATTACGGATCTTAATAACCCCTTCACTGGTAAACAGATGACCATTTCGAGCATTTCGCGTTGGCATAACACAATCGAACATGTCTACACCGCGGCGTACGCCTTCAACTAAATCTTCTGGTTTACCGACCCCCATCAAGTAGCGAGGCTTATCAGCTGGAATTTTTGGACAAACATGCTCAAGAATACGGTGCATGTCTTCCTTAGGCTCGCCAACTGCTAAGCCACCAACAGCGTATCCATCAAAACCAATATCGACTAAGCCGTTTAAGCTTTCGTCACGCAGGTCTTCATACACACCGCCTTGAATAATACCGAACAAAGAGTTCGGGTTTTCAAGTCTGTCAAACTCATCGCGTGAACGCTGCGCCCAACGAAGTGACATCTGCATCGATTTACGCGCTTCGTCCTCTGTTGCTGGGTACGGGGTACATTCGTCAAAAATCATTACCACATCACTGCCTAATGAGTCTTGAATTTGCATCGACTTTTCTGGATCTAAGAAAATCTTTTCACCATTAATTGGTGAACGGAAATGCACGCCTTCTTCTGTGATCTTACGGATATCACCCAAGCTAAATACTTGGAATCCGCCAGAGTCTGTCAGAATAGGACGTTGCCAGTTCATGAAGTCGTGAAGATCGCCATGCTTACGCATGATCTCTTCACCTGGACGTAGCCAAAGATGGAATGTATTACCTAGTAGAATATCTGCGCCAGTCTCACGCACTTCTTCAGGAGTCATGCCCTTCACAGTGCCATAAGTACCAACAGGCATGAATGCAGGCGTTTCAACCGTACCGCGTTCAAAAATCAAGCGACCACGACGCGCGCGGCCTTGAGTTGTATCTAATTCAAATTTCATTTTTCACCTCGCCAGATAAACAGTCTGACCTGAGTTAACTCAAGTATTGAGTCTAAGACTATGACAAACATAAGGGCAAACAATTCAGTATCAACCCTAAAATGCCAAAATATGCATTAAATCTGCAGATAAAAAAATACCCACTTCATTAATATGAACTGGGTATTTTAAAGCAATTTGGATAATTAGTTCGCTTTTTTGGTCACAAACATGGCGTCACCATAGCTAAAGAAGCGGTATTTTTGAGCAATCGCGTGTTGATAGGCGTTTTTTACCTCATCAAAGCCGGCAAAAGCACTCAGTAACATAATCAGTGTCGACTCTGGCAGGTGAAAGTTTGTCACCATCGCATCGACCACTTGGAACTGGTATCCAGGGTAGATAAAGATATCGGTGTCGCCACTAAATGGCTGTAACTCGCCTTGAGAAGCCTTCGCTGCACTTTCAAGTGAGCGCACCGATGTTGTACCCACTGCAATTATACGATTGCCACGCGCTTTCGTTTCAGCAATTAAGTCCACTACGTTCTGCGGCACTTCTGCCCATTCAGAATGCATTTTATGGTCAAGGATATTATCTACGCGCACAGGCTGGAAAGTACCCGCGCCAACATGCAAAGTAACAAACGCAGTATTGACGCCTTTGTCTTTTAACTTGGCCAGCATTGCATCGTCAAAATGTAACCCCGCAGTTGGAGCCGCAACGGCGCCCGGATTTTGATTATAAACGGTTTGATAACGCTCTTTATCCGCGTCTTCATCAGGTCTATCGATATAAGGCGGCAACGGCATGTGTCCGACTTCTTCGAGCACTTCTAAAATCGTTTTATCGCTTTGTAACTCGAGTTCGAATAAGGCGTCATGTCTTGCGACCATGATCATTTCATATCCACCATCTAGGCAGATAATCGAATCTACTTTAGGTGACTTAGAGCAGCGAACATGGGCTAACACTCGCTTATCATCGAGCATACGCTCAACTAAGATCTCGAGTTTTCCACCAGATTGCTTTTGACCAAACATACGTGCAGGGATCACTCGAGTATTATTAAAGACCATTAAGTCGCCAGAGCTGACTTGATCTAAAATATCGGTGAACTGTAGATCGGCTAGCTCGCCGCTATTACCATCAAGTGACAATAACCGGGACGCTGTTCGTTCGGCCGTAGGGTAACGGGCAATTAACTCGTCAGGGAGTTCAAAAGAAAAATCTGCAACGCGCATGGAAAGTCTCAACTGTGTCTAAATCGGCCGCTAGTCTATGGCCAGAGCAAAAGAAGATCAACAATCCGACCTCAAAAAACCGTCAATATGCGCGTTTACAGAAGTAAAATTTGATTTTTAATTGAATGATTTTAGTTTACTCGGCTGCTCTTTAGTCACATCAGCCGACGATTTCACGTCAAAATCTTCAATTCGATAACTGTGCTGTGCATAAGGAATATCAATTTTGACTTTTTTACGTCTAACTTGATCATTCTTCACAAGCTTTTGGGTTAACCAGTTCCACATCATCCTTGATCCTCAAACCGTTTAATTGATGGGTATATAACATTAAAATGATGCGCATCCTTTAAAGAACACCTAAATCTCGCGTTTATATGTAAACTTATCGAGAAAGGATTTCCTTAGCATCACCGCGCATGATAACGTGAAGTATGCGTATTACCAAGTATAAAATATGAACTTCCTTGCACACCTGCACTTAGCAGATAATAGCCAAACCTCATTGGCTGCCAATATTGCCGGAGATTTTGCTAAAGGCAGCATTGAGCACTTCCCAAAACATCTTCAACAAGGGATATGGCTACACCGCCAAATTGATCAGCTAACCGATAGCCACGAAATCACTAAAGAGTTGCTATCGCTATTTCCTAAATCGTTAACCCGTGCTGCACCTATCCTTATCGATCTAAGTTTTGACCATATGCTGGCTAAATACTGGGACGAATACCATCATCAAAGCCTCGAAGAATTTGCAGTTAAAGCTTATAAAGACATTGATGAATGTCGTGATTTACCCGAGCAGCTCGTTGCTATTGCCCCAAAGATCCGTTCCGAGAACTGGCTCGTCGCCTATCAGACTCGTAACGGCCTAAATCAAACTATCAGCTCAGTGGCTAAACGCGTTTCCAAACCTGAAATTTTTAACGGTGCCCTAGACAGTGTTAAAAAGCTCGACACCGAAATTGAAATCGCTTTTCGCACCTTTTACCCACAATTGATGGCCTATAGCCGTCTGTGGACACGTAATACCCCGCCTGAGTATTTATAAAAACACGCTAAGTACTCCATACTTATAGGCTAAGCCGATATCATTACATTCGGGTGCAATGGCACTCGAATGTATGCCCCCTTCCTATCCAATCCTGATTAATAATCATATTAAGCCGATGCTTCAGCTGAACAAATTTGCTAGAATTGCGCCGCAATAGGAGAACTCATGCAAATTTTTAGCTATCAGCCCCCCAGTATTCCTTGGTTAGATATCCGCTATATCGACCGAGATATTATTGTTATCAATAAGCCATCAGGCTTACTTTCTAATCCTGGGATCGCTGAATACACCCACGATTGTGCACTCACTCGACTGCAACAGCGCTTTAAAGACGCCATATTGGTGCATCGTTTGGACTGTGCAACATCAGGTATCATGGTATTTGCACGTAATAAAAAAGCAGAGTCGAGCCTTAAAACCCAATTTCAAAATAGACAAACTCAAAAAACCTATATAGCAGAAGTTGATGGCGTACTGAACCTGCAAAGCGGTGTGATTGATCTTGCTATCGCAGCAGATAAACTCAACCCGCCTAAACAGATTCTCAGTGCCTCGGGTAAATCTGCTATTACCCATTACAAACTGCTGGCTCAAAAGACTGCAAGTAGTTTAGTTGAGCTAAAACCCGTCACAGGTAGAACCCATCAATTACGTGTGCATATGCTCGCACTTGGGCATGCCATTTTAGGGGATGATTTCTATGGTGATGAGCACGTCATCAAAGCAGCAAAGAGACTCCAGCTACACGCACAAAGCTTAAGCTTTACTCACCCTTACTCAGGTAAATCTATGCTATTTAGCAGTGCGCATCCTTTCTCTACCGCGGTAAATTAGTGAGTAAAAGAATCACCTTCTGAGGTAGATTTCAGGAGGTAGATTTCAGGAGAGAGGTTTCAGGCTGAAAACTAAAAAGGGGCTTATGCCCCTTTTTGATTTTATTAAACTGCCCGGACCAAAAAGCTGCAGTGTTAACTCTATACCGCTTCTAAATTAACTTTAGCCGTGTAATAACAGTTGCTTGAATTACAAAATTTAAGGTCTTTACCTTCAGTAAACATGAAATATTCACCAAAAATATTGCCGCCCTTATCTTCAAGTTTGATGCCTTCTTCAGTTTGTTCTGAGGTCATTTCATCTAAACTGTGGCAACCATCAAGATACCAAGTCTCTAGGTAATACCTACCCGACTGCTTATAAAGGGTTATATTGTCTCCTAGCAAAGGCCTTTCATCTATCCAACGGCCAACAACCTCACGAGTATTGAGTTCATCCTCTCGCCAAGATAAACGTTTACGCTTCTCAACTACCGACATTTCCATCTCTTTGAGTTTTGCCTCTTTCTCAATTTGAATAACTTCATCTGTCTTATTGCGTACAAGAGTCATCTGCTAGTTTTCTCCCTTAAAAAGCATTTGTAATATTTTTGTTTACTAAATCAAGTATAAACAAAGAAAGCAATCACAAGGTTACTGCTACCTTTTAACATAAAGTGTATCGCACTAAAAAATTAAAAACGCGATATAAATCACTTTCTATGCATTACTTTAGTAAATACGCATAAAAAGACAAGCACAAATGACCCCTCATCAGTTTTTAACCTTTTCCAAACCAAATCTGATATAACTTTATGCTCTTGTTGAAGAATTAATAACAATACTACAGGAGTGGAAATGACATTTAATCGCCGACTGTTTTTAAAAACTGCAGGCTTCACCGCAGCAGGATTGATCACCTCCCAACTACCACTATCCAGCGCTCACGCAGTACAAAAGAAACCCGCTAATGCACAGTCTATAATGGGCTTGGTGGTCCCTAAAATGGACACGGTTAGAGTGGGTTTTATTGGCGTCGGCCAACGTGGCTCTGGTCATGTAAAGCATTTTTGTCATATCGATGGCGTAGAGATCAAAGCCATATGCGATATTGATCAACAAGTACTAGATAAATCTATCGCATTTATTGACGCCCAAGGATTACCTAAACCCGCTCAATACACTGGTAGTGAACATGCTTATAAAGCGTTATTAAGTCGTGATGATATCGATATTGTCATCATCTCAACCCCATGGGAGTGGCACGCTCCTATGGCCATCCATACGATGGAAAGCGGTAAACATGCTTTTGTTGAGGTGCCATTAGCGCTTACTGTTGAAGAGTGCTGGCAAATCGTCGATACAGCAGAGCGTACCCAAAAGAACTGCATGATGATGGAAAACGTTAACTATGGTAGAGATGAGCTCATGGTGCTCAATATGGTGCGTCAGGGCTTGTTTGGTGAACTGTTACACGCCGAAGCTGCTTATATCCATGAACTGCGTTGGCAGATGAAAGAAATTGATCAAAAAACTGGCTCATGGCGAACCTATTGGCACACTAAACGTAACGGCAACTTGTATCCCACACACGGTTTAGGGCCTGTTTCCCTATATATGAATATCAACCGCGGTGACAGATTTGATTACATGACTTCAATGAGTTCCCCCGCCTTAGGTCGTGCACAATATGCTAAGCGTGAATTTTCAGCGGATCATGAACGCAATCAACTTAGCTACATCAATGGCGATATCAATACTTCACTTATCAAAACGGTTAAAGGCCGTACCATCATGGTACAGCACGATACTACCACTCCACGTCCCTATAGTCGCCATAACCTCATTCAAGGCACTAATGGCGTGTTTGCAGGCTTCCCTAACCGAATAGCAATAGAGGAAGGTGGCTCTGGCAGTTATCACCTGTGGGATATGGATATGCAAAAGTGGTACGCTAAGTATGACCACCCTTTATGGCTGCGTATGGGAGAAAAAGCTAAGCGCAACGGTGGTCATGGCGGTATGGACTTCTTAATGCTTTGGCGCATGGTGTATTGCTTAAGAAATGCCGAGCCATTAGATCAAGACGTTTATGATGGCGCCTCATGGTCAGTGGTCAATATTCTGAGTGAGGAGTCCGTCAATAACCGCAGTAATTCGGTTAACTTCCCAGATTTCACTCGTGGGACATGGCAAACCGGCAAGCCACTTGGGATCATTGGTGCATAAGCCCATAAAGTTTATTTACCACATTCCAGAACAAGACAATTAACCACAAAAAAGCCCGTTCATCTCTATGAACGGGCTTTTGCTTTAATGCTAAACGGTGTATTTATGCGTTTTCTTTGCGCTCTGCCGCTTCACAAGCTGCAGCAGTAAAGATAACGTCAGTAGAGCTGTTTAAGCCTGTCTCTGCTGAATCTTGAATAACGCCAATGATAAATCCGACTGCAACCACCTGCATAGCAACGTCATTAGAAATACCAAACAAGCTACATGCCAATGGAATAAGTAGCAGTGAGCCACCGGCAACACCCGATGCACCACAAGCTGAAACGCCCGCAACCACACTCAACAAGATAGCAGTGAGTAGATCAACTTGAATTCCCATCGTGTTAGCTGCTGCCAGCGTCAAAATCGTAATCGTGATCGCAGCACCGCCCATGTTAATGGTCGCGCCTAACGGAATAGAAACAGAATACGTATCTTCATGCAGCTTTAGCTTTTCACACAACGCCATATTTACCGGAATGTTTGCAGCACTTGAGCGGGTAAAGAATGCGGTCACGCCACTTTCTCGCAGACAAGTAAATACCAAAGGATATGGGTTACGGCGTATTTTAAAATACACAATCGCAGGATTAATAATTAACGCCATAATAGCCATGGCGCCAAGCAGCACGAGTAGTAAGTGCATATAACCAGCGATAGCACTAAAACCTGTAGTCGCAAATGTTGCAGATACAAGACCAAAAATGCCGATAGGTGCTAAACGAATAATGAAGCGCACCATTTGAGAAACACCGTGGCTAACATCCGCAAACACTTGCTTGGTAGAATCCGTTGCGTGATGCAGTGCTAAACCTAAGCCTACGCCCCAAGCAAGAATACCGATATAGTTACCTGTCATCAGCGCGTTAACTGGATTATCAACAAGCTTAAACAATAAGGTATGGATCACCTCACCAATGCCTTCTGGTGGTGATGCCTGAGCCGCGTCTAATGATAATGCCAACGTGGTAGGAAACAAAAAGCTCATCAACACAGCAGTAACTGCCGCAGAAAAGGTGCCTAATAGATATAAAACCACAATCGGTCGCATATTCGTTTTGGCATTTTTCTTTTGGTTAGCAATCGATGCCGCCACCAAGATAAAAACTAAAATAGGTGCTATCGCTTTTAAAGCACCAACAAATAGCTCACCTAAAAAGGCCACACTCTCTGCACCGCTTTTTGATACGGTGGCTAAAACAGCACCTGCAATAATACCCACGAGAATTTGTAGCACTAAACTACCGTCTGCCAAACGGGCAAACAAGGATGTTTTTTGATTCATTAGTTAACCTGTCATTTTTATAGTATGTCGCAATTTTATTTAAGGCTTACTGGTAAAACCTTAAATAAAATTAATCTCCCTTCTACACAGTTTGTATCGGATGTGACAACTATTGTCCACCTTTGCCAGCCAAATAGACTCGGATATTACTCATGATTAACAAATTGCTAATAAGGTGCTAATGATTGGCCTTGTCCAAGGCTTTTTCTGCCCCGCGCAGCATGGCGTCAATCAACTCATGAGCACAAAACTTTGTTAGCGCCTCATTAGCTCCCACTTGATGAGCCTGACTGACGCTGATCTCGCTAGAAAGTGAGGTGTGCAAGATAATATAGGCGGGGGCAATAGCTGGATTGTTCTTCACTTCAAACGCCAGTTCATAACCATCTAGTCCAGGCATTTCAATATCGCTGACTAAAATATCGACGGCTCGATTGTCTCGCTCGGCCTGCTCCATAATCATTAATGCATCTCGGCCATCAGCTGTAACCTGATAAGGAATATTGATACTGTCTAATGCATCACTCAGCTGTTTCCGCGCTACTTTAGAGTCATCAACCAATAGAATATTGAGCGGTTTTAAATATTCGCGCTGTATATCAGTCAGCATAGCTCGACTTGTTTCTGGACTGGCAGGAAAAACTTTAGACAGTAAGAGCTCCACATCGAGTAGTTGTACCAATTTACCTTCTATTTTGGTCACGCCTGTCAGATAGGCATTTTTTCCTAAATTGCTGGGTGGCTTTTCAATGTCACGCCAGTTGCATTCTATAATCTTATCGATTGCACGCACTAAAAAACCGATCACCATTCTTTGGCAATCAGTAATAATAATATAGCTGTCTTTCAATTCTTCTTGCGAAATAGGTCGATAACCGACTGCCGCTGCCATATCAATGATCGGTATGGTCGCTCCTCTAATCGTCGCAGCGCCCAAGATTGTAGGATGAGAATGCGGAATGGCGCTTAAAGGGCTATAGGGAACTAACTCTCGAATTTTCAGAGTGCCTAATGCAAACAACTGAGTCATCGACAATTGAAACAGGAGTAAACCTTGTGACTGGCTTGCCTTGCTCTTTACTTTATTATTACTTATTGCATTCATTTGTTATGCAGCCACTCATTCTTAAACTCAATGAAACAAACTCTAGCCTAATCACGCAGAGCAAACAATTAAAGCTGTGATTCAATAGGCAATAATGCGATACAGTCCACTAGAAATATACGCCAAAGGCCTGCATCTGGCTCAGCATATATTTTTCGTTGATTAAAATCATCAAACCAGACAATTTGTTGATCTTCTATCCCTAATCGGTAGGTGTTTTTAACTAGGCTTGCCTCAATACCATCGACGATGCTTGTCGCTAACGACTTGTTGTCGATAATAAGCCCCATTTCAGTATTCAACCATGCTGAACGTGGATCAAAATTAAAGGAGCCAACAAAAATAGAACGCTTATCTGTTACAAAGGTTTTAGCATGCAAGCTACTTTTAGAACTACCGCTCCAGCTACTGGTCTTTTTCACATCCGGATTGGCTTTGACCTCAAATATTTTAACCCCCGCAGCTAACAGCTGTTGCCGATACTGACGATAACCCGCATGAACGGCTAACACATCTGTTGCGGCTAAGCTATTGGTTAACACCGTAATATCAACCCCTTTCTTAATCGACTCGATAATACTTTGAGTCCCCGCTCGCGTTGGCACAAAATAAGGGGAAACAATTAATACCTCATCTGTTGCTTGTTCTAAAAAAGCCCCAAGATCAGACAGGATATTATCAGAATCCAATTGATGATTCTGCTTATCTGGTTGGTCATAAACCAACTTTGCAGTCCCCCAAAACCATGGCAATGAGCGGTTTGCCATCTTTGTTATCAGCTCACTGTTTAATAATCTGCCAATATAAGGATTAGTGCTATAGGCGGCTTTTTCTGCTTCAACCAATGATAGTGCTTTAGCAATCTCTTCTTCAGTCACACGATGGGAACTGAGGGCATTGATTTCAACTGTAAGTGGTGCGTTCCAATAAAGGTCAAATTGATCCGACACTTCCTCTACCGCAGCACCTATGGCCATTAAATCAAAATCACCAAATTCAACATCGGTATCGTTAGAAAAATACTCATTACCAATGTTACGCCCCCCCACCACACTAATGGTGTTATCAACCGTTAGTGACTTATTGTGCATACGATGGTTCAGCCTAGAAAACCCAGCGACAAAGGCAATATTTCGGAATTTTCGCTCAAATGAAGGGTTATACAATCGTACTTGGATGTTTTCATGATCAGCCAGCATCACTAATGCTTCGTCGGCGTTTTTAATTGCCATGTCGTCGAGTAAAATACGTACTCTTACACCACGCTGCGCCGCCTCAATTAAGTGCCAAGTGAGAAGTCGTCCAGCGTCATCCGAGCGGTAAATATAATACTGTATATCGATGCTTGCTTTAGCAGCGTTGACTAAAGCCAACCGCGCGATAAAAGCATCAACCCCGTCTGTCAGCGGTATAACACCCGTTTGATCTGGATGAGCTGCAACATCGTCAGCGACATATTCAACCAAGGGCCACTCATCTTGGGCTGCAAGCTTGGTCGATATCGGTTTTTCAGGAAAAATAGGAGAAGATTGGCAGCCAACTAACCCTACTACAGCTGCCCACAATAAAACGATTTTTAAAAATAAGTGTCTGCAATCCATTTGCATTCTTTTATTCAATTGCGAAGTCTTAATTAATCTTGTAACGCATAAAGCACATCAAATGCAAACTGATCCCAACCCTCTGAGCTAAATGCAATATCGCGCACAGCCCTAACTTGACTAACCGCATGCAAAGGTGCAGCTCCATTATCCATAAGGTAGTAGGCCATAATAAGGCCCGTTCTATCTTTACCCGATCGGCAATGAATAAGTACTGTTTTTTCTTGCGCCTCGCACTCTCGAATAAATGCGAGAGCTTTAGGCACCTGTTCGACACAATAGTCTAGATCTTCTGCTTGTGGCGGAATATTGCGAGAAAATGGCACGCATAGATAGTCTAGCCCTAATGTGACAAACTCATCTTGATTGCATTCCTCACCGTTATTTACAGATAAGACAGCTTCGATACCTGATGCTTTTAATTGCGCAAGATCCCATGGATCTTTATTCGGCCCACTGCGTCCTGCAATTTGTCCCTCAACTAACCAAAATAGGTGCTGCATAGTGTTTCCTAAATAAATTATGAGTTTCAAGCGACATAAATCGACCAGAGAATACCTAATGTCGAAATACTACGCTATCGCTTTATTGCTGTACGAGGTGATACATGACTAAAAATAGCGCTATACCACAAAATCCTAATTTTCAGTGTTAAAAAAGGACTCATTGAGAGTCCTTTTAGTGATGTTCCCGCTAGCGAAATCACTTGTTATCTATATCGCTATGTTCAAGACTTCTTTGACCAAAGGTCTGCATTAGCCTTTGGTAACTTCTTACGACTTTTCTTGCCTGTACCTGCTGGTTTTGCCATCGGCTTTTCTTCACGTGAAGGACAGTCAATAGGCGCCTCTAAATCAGCTTCAAAACCTGGGATTTGCTCGCGCTCTAATCTCAGCTTGTTTTTCTTTTCAATCAACTTAAAGTGTTGATATTCATCGTGTGCAATCAAGCTCATGGCCAGACCAGCCTCACCTGCACGGCCACTTCGACCAATACGATGCATATAATCAGCAGGACTTCTAGGTAGTTCAAAATTGATCACAATAGGCAGCTTTTCAATATCAATACCACGGGCAGCAATATCGGTTGCAATAAGCACGCGAATATCGCCAGCTTTAAAGCCTTCAAGTACTCTATTTCGTGCACCTTGGCCTTTGTCACTATGAAACACTTCGACAGTAATACCCGCGTTTTCAAGTTTTTGAGCCAATCGATTACAGCTGTATTTTGCACTGGCAAAAATAAGCACCTGTTGCCAGTCATTTTGTTTGATTAGTTCAGCGAGCAAGGCCGTTTTGCGATTACGATTCACAGTAATAACACGTTGAACTAAGGTACTTTCTTCTTCACCCTGTAACTGAACTTCAACGGGATTACTCAGTAGTGATTGGGTAAGTTCGCGCACTTCTTCTGGGAATGTCGCTGAAAACAGTAACGTCTGTTTCTTGGCCGGCAACTTAGCCAATAATTCATTAAGTTCATCGGTAAAACCTAAGCTCAACATGCGGTCGGCTTCATCTAATACTAAAGTCTGAGTCTTATCAAGCTTTAGGGCATTACTCGAGATTAAGTCAATGAGTCGACCCGGTGTTGCAACTAAAATATCTGCACCACCACGTAGGCTTAACATTTGAGTGTTGGTTGATACGCCACCATATACCGCTAGCGTTTTTAGGTTAGGCTTAATTAGCTGGGAATAGCGCATAAAGCTGTCGCTGACTTGCTGAGCTAACTCACGCGTAGGCACTAAGATTAGGCTAGAGACGTAGTTACCCTCTTTAGAGCGCGGTTTTGCTTGGGCAATTTTTTGGATAATTGGCAGCGCAAAAGCGGCCGTTTTACCAGAACCTGTTATTGCTCCGCCAAGCACATCTTTGCCGTTTAACACTGCGGGGATAGTATGTGACTGAATAGCCGTAGGCCTTGTATAACTCAGCAATTTAAGCGTTTCGAGCAACTCAGGCATGAGCCCTAGTTGAGAAAAGTCACTGTGAGTCGAGTTACTAGTCACAGTTGGAGTTGCTGCTTGGTCTGTTGAAGATGCTGACTGAGTCATAATGTACGGGTAAACGCCTAATCAAAAATAAGGCGCTTATTCTACGCTAATATCCACTTAAAAGCTTATTTTTGATCTGATTTTACGCTTACAAGCGCTGACATTTTAAAAGTAGGTATTGTTAATACACATTAAAACGCCTTGTATCACACAAGTCCCCTTTAAGCTAAGCCTTCTAGTGTCAGTAATTTCTGTTTAAGATCGATGCCGTAAGCATATCCAGTGAGTGCACCATTTTTACCAATGACTCTATGACAAGGCACAATAATAGCAATCGGATTCGCTCCGTTTGCGGTGCCCACCGCCCTCACCGCTTTTGGACGATTAATCCGACTGGCAATGTCGGCGTAACTGCAGCTTTCACCGTATTCAAGCTCACTTAATGCGTGCCAAACCTGGCATTGAAACACTGTCCCCCTAGGGGCCAGTTTAACGTTAAATTGACGCCGCGTGCTTGCAAAGTACTCCGTCAGCTCAAGCTTAGCCTGTAACAGGTGTTGTTTGGCTAAACCATGACTATCACATGCATCAATTAGTGACTGACTAGTGTTAACTTCCCGCGATAGCCAATCATTCCCTTGCTGTGGAATAAAGTTAACGTGGGTGAGTCCTTCTGCATTAGCGCACAGAGAGAGTACGCCAAATTCAGATTTAAAATTCAACTTAGCTAACGGCAGTAAAAGTGTATTCATGAAAGGTTCCAAAGCTGAAATGTAAGATAACTGCCCCATGGAGCAACATTTTGAGTGAGCGCTTGAATTAACTCATCATAGTCTTTTGATATTAATCGCTTGTCTTCCCTTGCAGCATAAAGGCTCTGCATGCGTTTTTTAACGACAAGATCGCCACACAGTAAAATATCTGGATAACTCAAGCCGCGCATTTTGGCATAGGCAACGGTCCATGGTCCGACCCCTTTTATCGACAACCATTGTTCAATATCAGCTTCAGGGTGCTCACTTACAAACTGGCCTAGTGCATTGAGCGCCTTCTTTCTGGCTCTAGGCATGTTTAGCTCGTTTAACTCAGCTGTTGCTATCGTCTCGGGTAACGGAAATAGTATCACTTGTTTTGCGCCAATTAAGCGCTTCTCCCCGCAGGCAAGTACTAACTGATTTAGTAACTTAGAGGCTTGCGTTATGCTTACCTGCTGGCCTAATACTGCTCGGCAGCCAGCTTCAAATGTTGACCATACCCCAGGTAGACGTAACCCCGGTATCATCTGATTTCCAAGAAGGTCAAGGGATGCAAGCACACTGTCAATCTCGAGCACGTTAGCATTTAAGTCCAATACCCTACGAATGCTACTAATAATTAAACTAAGCTGTGAAAGGCCTGATTCATTTTCTAATACGATATCGACACCAAACAAATTCGCCTTTGTATCAACCTTGGCATTGAAGTAACCGCTAACTCCATTTAAGGTGAAACTCCGTCCATAACTATATTCATCTTCAAGCCACTCCATCTGTTCTACAGCACGAACCTTATAAAAACTATGCTGTTGCTGCCAAGCAAGAGGTGGTCGATAGCTGAGCAACAACCGCAATACGATCTGTCCTTGTTCTTGCGTTCCATCAGGCGCTGTCATTTTTACGGACGTTTTTCTCAGCGCTGAAGGCGTTAATTGTAAAGCTTGCATAAATGCTTCATTGAAGCGTCGAACACTATTAAAGCCCGCAGCAAATGCAACTTGAGTGATACTCAACTGGGTTTGATGTAAAAGTTGCTTGGCAAACATCAGTTGCCGGTATTGGCTATACCCTTTAACTGATATCCCCATTTTCTCGCTAAACAGTTTTCTGAGGTAGCGACTGCTAATCCCTAATCGCTCGGCTAGAGTCTCTACACTAAGGCCATCATAGCCTGAGAGTTCGCCAGCATCGATAATAGCCTTTGCCCGCTCTAGGGTAGTTTGTGTACCCTTCCAGGCATAAGAGTGCGGCGCGCTATCAGGGCGACAGCGTAAACAGGGCCTTAACCCAGCATTGGCGGCTTGGAGAGCTGAATCAAAATAGCGTACATTTTCTTCTTTTGGACTCACAGCAGGACAAATTGGCCTACAGTATATTTTGGTGGTGAACACCCCAATAAAAAACTGCCCATCAAACCTAGGATCTCTAGCTAACCTTGCCTTGCGACAGGCATCTCTTTCAATCTTGCAGTCGTGATTTAGCATCCCACATTCCAGACATCGTTTTATGAATGTAATCTTACGCAACAAGCCTAGTCATCACTAGCGGAAAACGGAACTGAATATTGGTTGCATATATATGCCTCAGCTTTACACTTAGCTACTGTTCATATTTTTCTAACAAAAAAACACCTAACTGAGTACCTACATGTTCAAACGATTTGAGTCTTGGGTTGAGCCTTTCTCTGATGAGGAGCCACAACAGCCTCCTAAAGGGATCTATGCATTTTGCCGCCATTACACCCGTGGCTTTGAAGTTCCACTGGTTATAATGTCGATTCTAACCGCGCTACTCGCCATTCTTGAAGTGTCTTTATTTGGCTTTATGGGCGATTTAGTTGATCTGCTCATTAATAATGATCCCGATACCCTTTTTGAAAAAGAAGGCATGAAATTACTCGGGATGACGCTGCTCGTATTAATTGTAATTCCGACTCTGGTGTTACTGCATGCGCTCATCGTCTATCAAGGGTTATTAGGCAACTACCCAATGTCTATTCGATGGATGGCCCACCGTTACTTGCTAAAACAAAGTGTGTCGTTTTACCAAAATGATTTTGCTGGCAGGGTGGCGACCAAAGTGATGCAAACCTCTTTAGCCGTAAGAGAGACGGTTACCAAGCTATTGGATGTATTGGTTTATATCTTGGTTTACTTCACTTCTATGGTCGTAATGATAGCCAAGGCCGACTTACGACTTATGGTTCCTATGCTGCTTTGGTTAGCTATTTATATTGCTCTACAGTTTAAGTTTCTACCTAAACTCAAGAAAGTGTCAACTGAGCAGGCTGATGCTCGCTCAACAATGACCGGACGGATTGTCGATAGTTACACCAACATCGCCACGGTAAAACTGTTCTCGCACACCCAAAAAGAAGCTGAGTATGCTAAAAGCAGCATGAAATCCTTTCTTCATACCGTGTATAGGCAGATGCGTTTAGTCACCTGGATTAACGTGAGCGTGCAGATTATCAATTACCTTTTGGCCTTTGCTATTACAGCTGTATCTATTTGGCTTTGGAGTGATGATGCGATTACCGTTGGCGCGATTGCGATTGCGATCAGTTTAGCGTTAAGGCTCAACGGTATGTCGCAATGGATCATGTGGGAAATAAGCTCACTATTTGAGAACATTGGTACAGTTACTGATGGTATGAATACGCTGTCTAAGCCTACCGATATCAATGACATCACGAATGCACCAGCTCTAAACGTAAGTAAAGGAGCTATCGACTTTAATAATGTCAGTTTTCACTACGGTGAAAATAGTGGAGTGATTGATGAGTTAAATCTACATATCAAAGCGGGCGAAAAAGTCGGGTTGGTTGGCCGCTCAGGTGCCGGGAAATCGACTTTAGTTAACTTGCTTATGCGTTTTCATGATGTGGAGTCCGGTTGCATCACCATCGATAAACAGGATATTGCTCAGGTCAAACAGGACTCACTACGTGCGCATATAGGCATGGTGACCCAAGATACCTCTCTATTACACAGATCTATCCGCGATAATATTCTCTACGGCAATCCTGATGCCAGCGATGACAAGCTTGAACAAGCAATAAAAAGCTCCCAGTCATATGAGTTTATTCAAAACTTGAGCGATCCTGAAGGTAACCAAGGCTTAGATGCGCAGGTTGGCGAACGAGGCGTAAAGCTTTCAGGCGGTCAGCGTCAACGTATTGCCATCGCGCGAGTTCTACTTAAAAACGCCCCAATTTTACTACTTGATGAAGCCACATCGGCACTAGACTCTGAGGTAGAAGCTGCAATTCAGGAAAGTTTATATCAGCTAATGGAAGGAAAAACCGTTATTGCTATCGCTCATCGACTATCAACCATTGCGGCAATGGATCGATTAATCGTGCTCGATGACGGAAAAATTGTAGAGCAAGGAAGTCATCAGGAGTTAATCAATTTAGGTGGGATCTACGCGCAGCTTTGGGCACACCAAACAGGAGGCTTTCTCGGCGTAAATTAACAACCTAGACCCAATTAAAGCCTTAAGTAACAAACATATAAAAGCCATCAGTAATGGTGGCTTTTATACTTACAGCCCAAATACCTACTATATAACCCTTAAAAACCAACTCATTCAGTAATAAACTAAAATGAGCTCGTTACGCCTGTCATGTAGAAGCATTCACGCTAATAGCAATCAGTATCAGCAGGTGTTCGACTCAGAGTTTCAGCGCATCCAGAGGTTACGGATGACTATGCTCTACACCCGCTGCGAACAGCATAGTCTTGTATGCTTTCAGTGCACTTGTAACTAAAGCTGCAATACTAGTCTAAATATGTCTTTGGTTATTCTAACTGTTCAATATCATTGATATCTGGGACTTACGCACTAAGCGTAAGCGGTGTTCCATCATAATGACTTGAACTGTCATTTTGCAAACGACGATATCATACCAATAAGTATAAGAAGTTGATCTACTCAGAACGTTTTTTGGCAAACTAATTCAAGGCGAATAACTGAAAGAATGGTTGATCCCTTGTAAAGTTGTTCAACGCAGAAGTAGGCAGCCAAAAACGCGCCAGAATGGCGAGTTTTAGCGGCTCTGATACTGTGACTCTTATGGAACAAGAGGGAGCTTAACCTAGTTCAACTATGCGCTTCACTCGTTGCAAACCACATGGTCTTGTATGTTCCCGACATACATAAGACATTTCCTCCATCCCTGGACGTCAGATGTGGTGAATGTCATAAATGCACGACTATATGGATATAGGCGGTAGAGTAACGCAAGAGCAGTTACCGAGAAGCATTTAATGACCTTGTCTCTGTGCCGCTAAACTCTCTCTGAGCGACCACATCTTTATACTGATTGGTATCCCCCCTCTCCCCTAACATTGATGAGACGTGTCGAGTCATTAAGTGTACCCAGTCCTTGAGCTTCCAGATCCTAAAAAAAGATTCAATATTCGTTTCAACCTAAACTTGGGACACTCAGTACAAAGTATTAAACAACAAATGCACAGAAGAATTAAAGCGTGCCCGCTAAAACTTGAGTGGAAACAATAACGAAGTATGTTCAAAATTTAGACAAAAAAACCACCCTTAGGTGGTTTTTTTGTGTCTATCATCTGAATGATAAATTTGGTGGAGCCTAGCGGGATCGAACCGCTGACCTCAACACTGCCAGTGTTGCGCTCTCCCAGCTGAGCTAAGGCCCCATTTTACGTTAAACAATCAGACCGAAATCTCATTATTTTAAATAGTGGTATCCCCTAGGGGATTCGAACCCCTGTTACCGCCGTGAAAGGGCGG
>NZ_JBRILT010000062.1:0-24485 GCF_052977065.1 Shewanella sp. 125m-1 | reverse complement strand
CGGACTGTCTCCAATGAAGTTTGAAAAGCAGTATTATGAGAACTTAGAAAGTGTCTAGAAAACTAGGGGCTTACCAAGGAGACTTAACCGTGGGATGAATCCGTATTGCAATGAGGCCAAACAACCTTTGTTTATCAACCCATCAACGCGAAAGGCCTTTTCAGGCTCGAAAGGGCTATATAATGCGGTGAAGCGAGAGTTTATTCGTATGGGTTTAAGCTTTCATGGTGCTCAGGCGTTTAGACATACATTTGCAACGCGTAGTGTCAGTGTCGGCATTAATTTTGAGGAGGTAGCCAAATATCTTGGCCACTCTGATATTGATATGGTTCGCAATCGCTATACAGATAAAGAGCGTCTTGTTGTCGGGCTTGGGCAAGAGCATCTTTTCAACCAGCTGTAATATCCAAACGATAGGTTGGAGCTGAACCTATCGTAACCGATGTATACCTCACAGCGCTTTATACTCAAAATGGATATCAATTGCAAAGCATTGAAGCGTGATGACTAGAGCAGTGCTCAGGCAAGCATCGTCATAGTCAGAAGCAAAGCCCTTTGGACATACTGATTTAAAATGGCACGAAATCATTAATCGATGAATAGAGTCACTTAGCTGGGTAAAGCTGCGCATTTTTAGCATGGCATCATCTTTATGAATGGATAAACGTGGAATTTGTCAAAAAATGCTTTACTTCGCTTAGAAGTCTAACCTTACCGACCCGTTGCAATAACAGGTAGCGCAACATTACTCTCATACGTTACCCACCCTAAGTTTGTACGTTATTCGTTCAAGCTTGTTAGCTATTTCCTTTTTGATAAAAAACCTGTGCCACTAATGACATGAGTTTCACTCAACATGTCGATTTTTTATGGATTTTCATCTGGAGTAAATTCGAAGGCTTGTTAGCTGTCACGAAGTGGTGTAACATTTCGACACTAATTGTTGAGTTCAACATGCAAAAGTAAAGCTTAAGTCGCTGTTTTTAAACGTTATTCTGAAATGGTGGATAGTGTTCAAATCCCTATCCCTCCGCCACATTCAAGATGAAGGGCTTCCAGTAATGGAAGCCCTTTTTCGTATGTTCAAATAAAAGCTGAACCCCTGGTTCCTATGGTTTAGAACCAGCTATCCCATCCGCCACATTAAGAAAAAACCGCTATTTGTAGCGGTTTTTTTGCTATCTGAGATTTATAAAGTTGAACACTAGGGTTCCTATTATTTAAAGCCAGCTATCCCTCCGCCTTTCTTTTAGATAAAGGTTTTCCAATCTTTATGGCATGGAGAGGGAATTTTTTCCTTCTATGTATGTTCGTTATATCTAAACTGTTATGGCAGGTTGAACAATTGTTATTATATGGCTTCTAATAGCCAGTTTACACTGGCTTTGATATTTACCATGCACAATTCAACGGATCGTTGCATTCAAGAAGGAGCTTCATCATGCTTGTAACTAATAAAATAACCACAAAGAGCAAGCTATGCTCATTGTTATCGGTAACTTCTCTTGCATGTCTTTTCACATTCCCGGTAAATGCGGCAACTGAACAGCCTGATAATATTAAAGACAAATGGCTAAATCGAGTTGTTGAAATCACCGGAAACCATCAAGCCTTGAAACCCGAGAAAGGCAGTTATGGGATGCAAAAAGACGGTAGTTTTATTCATCCTAGTGCAACCTATCACACCTATGAAAATAACTCCTTCGATGGCATGTTAAACTATTGGGATAATAAGCAGTATATTAAAAATATGACGGTTGAAGCTTATTACCCTATCACCGTAGAGCCATTTCATACATGGCAAAATATTGTCGACTTTGATGGTCGTCGTTATCTTTATCAGTATGTGCGCCGAGAACTTAAAATTTTTGATATTACCGATGTGAAAAAGTTAAAGCTTATCCATACTCGCGGTAAACAGTGGGGGCCAAATGGTCCAGAAGGAGAGGAAGTTAACCCTTATTCCGAAGATGATATGTTTGGGGCGGCATCAATACAATGGAGCGATGCCCGACAACAGTATGTAATGGTGCAGTCCTTTGAGATCCGCAGGTTTGGTTTGCTAAAAGACAAATTTACCCAGCCTGATAAAGTTAACGAAATCCGCAATGCTGAACACCTCAAGGGCTTTAAAGTGTATGAAATGCGGGGGCCATTACCTAAAGATTGGGTGTTGTTAGCAGAGCGTACTACAGACATCAATAATCCGGATGCTCCAGTGGGTAAGCAGCAGGGCTCCGGGGTGCGAGATATTCCTGCATGGTTTGGTGGCGATACTATGTTTGTCGCAGCAGCCCCTGATGCCAGTTATGGCTTAACTGAGTATGGTAATGATCTATATTCCGCAGGATACCAATCATGGGATATGTCCAACCCTGCGGATCCAAAGTTTTTACAGCAATTATCAGTTCCAGGGCAAATTATACTTGATAAACAGCATGAGTCTGCATATTTAGCCAATAAACGAGCTGGAAACCGGACCTCTTGGATGGGCGCTCGGATGTCTTTGTTTATTCCAACTCCCGTTGAGGAGGGGGGGAAGTACGGTTATGCCGCAATGGGAGGTTTAGGCTTTTATGTGGTAGACATTTCTAACCCCGCAGATATGAAGGTTGTCAGTCATCTTAACTTTGAACCTAGTGTAGCGGGTACCGAAGGCGACTTTATTGACGTTTCTCAAGTTGAACAAACAGGGATTGTCTATTTTAGTGGTTACCCATTGAATGAAGATTGCTTTGAACCTTATAAAGACGTGCATATGATCGATGTGAGTAATCCTAAGCAACCGATTAAGATAGGGGTACTGCCGCGCCCTAAGCCGCCAGTCGACGCTAAGTTTACTGATTTTTGTCAGCGAAAAGGCAGTTTTGGGCCTAAAAGAACCGGTTACTATACTCAGCCTGGGCAATCTAAGGCGGGGATATTACCTTTTAATTTCTACAATGCAGGCTTACAGGTATTTGATGTTTCGGATACGAGTAAGCCACAGATCACAGCATACTTTGTACCGCCATTTGCCCAAGATAAAGTACCTGAGTTTGCCATGGGCAACTTATCTCATGCTGTATACGTAGAATATGATCGTAATATTTTCTGGTTATTTACCAACCATGGGATCTATGCACTGTCGAGTCCGGTGTTGGGTGCTCCACACTTAACCGCACCCTTTCAGTCATGGCCTAAAAAACCGGCGGTATCGATATCCGATAAAGGAGTGTTAGCACACTAATTTACCCATAGTGTCGAATGCTATTAATTGCGGCCCTTGCGGCCGTTTTTTGCTTTCGTCACGCCCGCACTATATTGTTTTTGTTATACCTGTTGACAGTAATGTTATTTTTAAGTTAAAAGTTGGCTGGTTAGTATCCAATAATAATCATAAAAATAAAGACGTTATTTAACGTTTTATATTGGAGAGCAGTCAATATGAATATCCTTAGTAGACAAGATTGTGAACGCCTTGATCTAGATGACCCCCTCGCATTGTTCCGTGATGAATTTCAGCTCCCAGCTAATAGTATCTACCTTTGTGGTAACTCTCTTGGTGCAATGCCTAAAGCTGCATTATCTGTAGCGTCAAAAGTAATCACGGAGCAGTGGGGGGCTGATTTAGTAAAAAGCTGGAACCAGCATAGTTGGTTTAGCATGGCAGGTGATTTGGGTAACTTATTAGCGAAAACAATCGGTGCAGCCCCTGGAGAGGTCGTCATGACCGACTCCACCAGTATCAATCTTTTCAAAGTTGTTTCAGCGGCGCTAACTTTGCAGCCTCAACGCTATAAAATCTTGATGGAAGGCAGTAATTTCCCGACAGATAACTACATCGTACAGGGACTATTAAAGTTGCTGGGCGAGCGTTATGAAATTGTATTTGCTGAGGGCGATGAAATTATCAGTGCGATAGATGAGTCAATTGCGGTGGTGTGTTTAACCCAAGTTCATTATAAATCAGGGCGTGTGCTTGATATGAAAGTCATCACTCAGCGCACGCAAGCGGTAGGGGCTATATCGGTTTGGGATCTTTGTCATAGCGCGGGAGCGATGGATATTGACCTTAACAGTTGCAATGTAGATTTTGCTATTGGCTGCACCTATAAATACTACAATGGTGGCCCAGGGAGTCCAGCTTTCATCTATGCGGCCAGTCGTCATCACGGTAAAGGCTTACAGCCATTAACTGGTTGGTGGGGTCATCAAGCTCCGTTTATTTTTGAACGGGATTATCGACCTGCAGATGGTATTACACAAATGCTAACGGGTACCCAACCCATCATAACGATGGCGGTTTCTAAGGTCGGCATCGAAATTTCTTCTCGAGCTAATATCCTGCAAGTCAGGCAAAAGTCATTAGCGTTAGGAGATATCTTTCTACAGTTGTTAGAAACACACTGCGCGGAGTATGGCTTTGAGGTGATATCACCAGCAGATAACACTCGAGGCAGCCAAGTGGCTCTGCGCCATGAACAAGGTTACGCCATCATACAGGCGCTTATCGATCAAGGGGTGATCGGTGATTTCCGCGCCCCTGATACTCTTCGCTTTGGACTGACACCTTTATATATCCGTTACGTTGATATTTGGGATGCCGTTATGGCGATTAAATCCATTATGAGTGAGCAGCTCTGGCAGCTTGATAAATATCATCAACGCCAAGCCGTCACTTGATTTAAATCCTCAGGTACTGATGTTAATTTAATATTTAAAGGGATTTAGTATGTCATATACAAGTATATCAACTTCAAGCCAACCCGCTTCCGCAAGCTTGAATAGCGGTCATGAACAATGGTCATCTAAGGCGGGATTTATTATGGCCGCGGTGGGGTCTGCTGTCGGTCTCGCCAATATATGGCGTTTTCCCTACGCCGCCGGCGAAAATGGCGGTGGCGCATTTGTATTTGTTTATATCCTCGCAATTTTGGTCGTAGTACTGCCAATCTTAATGGCAGAGTTGTTAGTTGGCAGACGCGGCCAATTAAGTCCTCCTAATGCGATTGCTCGGGTTGCGCAAGAAGCTAAAGCTTCTGGCCATTGGCGTTGGATGGGGCTGTTTGGGGTGGTTGCTGCGATCGTTATTTTTGGTTTCTACTCTGTGGTCGGAGGGTGGACTCTTGCCTATGTGTTTGAGTCTGGCTCTGGACGGTTAACGGGGTTAGATCAAGCAGCGA
Organism: Shewanella sp. 125m-1; assembly: GCF_052977065.1. Lineage (NCBI taxonomy): Bacteria > Pseudomonadati > Pseudomonadota > Gammaproteobacteria > Alteromonadales > Shewanellaceae > Shewanella > Shewanella sp. 125m-1. The sequence goes on along the minus strand of NZ_JBRILT010000062.1, from coordinate 19,320 downwards.
TTGAGCAAACCTTTGATGGGATTAATGCCAGCGCCTCGCAGCTATTTGTTTGGGCAACTAGTTTTTTGGTCATCACGGTAATGGTGTCAGCTAAGGGCGTTCAATCGGGTATTGAGCGCGCGGTAAAGTTGCTTATGCCGGTGTTGTTTATATTGCTGATAGTGATGGTGATCTATGCTGGGATCACGGGTGACTTTCTAAAGAGCCTCAAATTTTTGTTTGTACCTGACTTCTCTAAGATCACAACTGAGGTGATTATTGAAGCGATAGGTCAAGCTTTCTTTTCAATTGGCGTAGGGATCACTAACTTGATGGCTTATGGGGCTTACCTTAACCGGAAAACCTCAATCCCTAAAGCCTCTATGGTGATCATTAGTGCTGATACCTTGATAGCTTTATTAGCCGGGATGGCTATTTTTCCGATTGTTTTCGCCATCGGACTTCCACCAACTGGCGGCCCTGGCTTAGTGTTTATGGCCTTACCGTACGCATTTGGTCAAATGCCGGGAGGCGTCATTATTGGACCGGTCTTTTTCTTATTACTGTTTTTTGCGGCATTAACTTCGGCTATTTCGATGATGGAGTGCGCAGTGGCATGGCTACGTGAGAAAGCGCAAATGCGCCGCGGGACTGCTGCAATTGCCGTGGGCATGGTCAGTTGGCTGTTGGGATTATTGTCGGTGTTGTCCTTCAATATATTGTCTGATGTTTACCCATTAGGCTTCATTGAAATCTTCCAGCAGAAAACATTTTTCGACTTATTTGACTACTTCATCACCGCGATGATGATGCCATTATGCAGCATCTTTGTCGGAATATTCGTCGGTTGGGTTTTACCTAAAGCGATCACGGCCGATGAGTTAGATGCTGTGCAAGCACCATTGGCTTACCGAGTGTGGAGGCTACTGGTACGCTACATTGCACCGCTAGGCTTAGGGGTTGTGTTTATCTCAATGCTCAGTGCGTAACGGCACAACTAGCAGGTACTCGCCAATAACCCATGGCATCGTTATCCAATGTCATGGGTTTTTTATTGTCCATATTCTTATTGATATAACGTTTAAAATATAACAGTTGGCAAAAGATATATTTCTAACCTTAGTCCTACTCCCTTAGGTTGAATGAAACGGTGAGTAAATTTTATGCAGCTTCTCATCTAAAAAACTATAACAACGGCCAAGGTTGAGGGAGCAAACACATGAATCATTCGGCAAATATTCAACAAGCTAGAATTAGTCGACATTTTCAACAGAGAATGTCACCTATCTCACTTGCGATATTATTAGCGCTAGGGGCTAATCAGCAGGTGTTCGCACAAGGCTCGGAGGCACAAGCTGAAGAAGTCAGCACTAAAGGTATTGAAGTTATTGAAGTCAAAGCAAGACACAGAGTTGAAAGTCTGCAATCGACTCCAATTGCGATTACTGCTTTTGGTGCCGAACAAATGAAGGAATCAAAGATTGAGGGCCTAAATGACATCGCTGAACGAACACCGGGTTTTCAAATGAATGCTTATAGTGCCGGTGAGCCAGAGCTATTTATGCGTGGTATTGGTAGTGATATCGAGAGTGCTGGAGCCGCTGCGGCTATTGGCATGTATGTCGATGGCGTTTATGTCTCACGTGGTACCGCAGCTGCGATGGATCTGTTTGACTTACAAAGTGTTGAGGTATTACGTGGCCCACAGGGGACGTTGTACGGCAAGAATGTAGTAGGGGGAGCAATTAACTTTATTACCCGCCGGCCTGATTTTGGCGATGCCACTGGCAGCGCCGAGTTGACCTTCGGCAATTACGGACTTTGGGAAACCAAAGGGTATGTTACCGGCGGCTTGTCAGACTCTGTTGCAGGTAAAATAGCTGTCAGTGCCGTTTCTCGTGATGGCTATGGTGAAAACACCTTTACTGGAAATGATGCCGATGACCTAAGTCGTTATTCAGCTCGAGGGCAGCTATTGTGGGAAGCCAGCGCTGATCTAGAGTTACTATTTACGGCGGGAGCCTCAACATCGGATGGTACACCAAGGGTTAAACACATTGGTTATAGTGAAGGTCGAAATGCCGCATTTATTAGTGATGATCCTCGTCGAGATGATAACAGTGTTGATGGCTTTGAGAATGCCGATAGCTATAATTTTAGTGTGCAACTGGATTGGTTCACTGATTTCGGCGCGTTAACGTCGATTACGGCAATGCGTAGTAATGAGTATGATTTTTATGAAAATGCTGCCGCAGGTTTAGTTGATCGTACTCAAGTGTTTGATCCTTGGGGAGACCCTACAGATAACACCGTTGGTTCTGATGAGGAACTGGCGTTGATGCAGCCCGATGATGAATGGTTGTCACGGAAAAAAGAGTCGTCAAAGCAATACTCGCAAGAGGTTCGCCTTTCAGGTGATGACGGTAACTTTACTTGGTTAGGTGGTGTATTTTGGATGCGTGAAGATATCTCGCGCTATGAAGATGTGGACTATTGGTTCCATACTCAATGGGGGACCACGGCTGGTAATGTGGCTAACACCACTGAAAATGTTTCCGATAGCTATGCTGTTTTTGGACAAATTGCTTACGATTTTACCGATGATTTAACCATAACCGCGGGCCTTCGCTGGAGCCAAGATGATAAAACATTTGGTGGGGCAGCTTGGGGGAGACGATTTGATAATTGGGATAATTTACATGAGGATCTTAATGGTAATAGAGTTGAGCGCTATGATTTTGAAACCGAAGGTTCATGGTCTGAATGGACGCCAAGCCTCAATGTAGAGTACCAGCTCACTGCCGATGTGTTTTTATACTATTCACTTGCTAAAGGTTATAAGGCTGGTGGGTTTAACGGCGAGGGAATGGAAAAGGCGATTGAAGCGATAACGCCGTTTAAACCTGAAATTGCGTGGAACAATGAAGTTGGTTTTAAAACTCAAGGCTTTGATGATACGGTTCGCCTCAACGGTGCTATTTTCCATACCGAATACACCGATATTCAAAATCAAGTATGGGTAGAAACTGGAGAACACACCCCCCCGAATCTACAGGTTATGAATGGTAGCGGTCGTGCCCAAGGCCTAGAGTTGGAAGCAACAGTGCTTGCGACGGATAACTTGTCATTTAATCTAGGTTATGGATATTTAGACGCTAAATTTACCGAAGATCTGATTGTTGATGATAGCAATCTTAATGGAAATAAAATGCGTCGAACTCCGGAGCACATGTTTAATATTTATACAACTTATGCGTGGGAGTGGCAAAGCATGGGCGATGCTAGCGTGAACTTGAATTATCAGTACCAAACTGATTACTTCTTTGACAACTCAAATAACCCTTTGACCAAGGTTGACGCCGAATACTCTGTAGATTTAGTGATCATGTTACGTGATTTCAATGATTTGTGGAGCGTGCAACTTTGGGGTAAAAACTTAACCGATGAGCTTAATATAGGTTCAACTACGCTTTACTCTGCTTGGGATGATACGGTATATAACGCGTATAAAGCCCCAAGGACTTATGGCGTAAGTGTGACCTATAACTTTTAAGTATACGGTCCTATACCAATCACACCTTTAGTATGATTGGCATTAATAAAAAGGTGCATTTTGCGCCTTTTTTATTGGCTGGGGTTTATGCTGATTGTACGGGGGAACTGTTCAGCTCTGATCTAAGTGTGCTTTTAAAGGCCCTGTACTGCGTCAGTTGCTCTCAATATTTGACTGAATAGACTTAGCATGTCGTACAGGCACGACTGAGTGGTTTAGGAGACAGAGCAACCTTGGAGATGTTACCTAGCATGACTTAGCCGAGAATATTGAATAACTCCAATTGTCCCCTAAGTGACAGGGCGCTCAGCTTTCACTGAGCGATTAAATCCTGATACATTAGTTATCAATCACCAATGGCATCAGCTTCGATGCGCAGCGCGTTGAGTAAGCTGTGGCACACTGGAGGTAACTCGCGGTTTGCTTTAATAGTGATGCCAATTGCCCCTGGATCACAATGTAAATCAATAGGCAATCGCTTTAATATACCGACAGTTTCATAACTCTTGATCACTTCGTTGGGTAAAATTGAAATCATATCGGTTTCTTGCAGTAGGGTACGGTTAGCTAGTATAGAAATAGATTCTGTGGCATTGGCTGGTACTATTAAGTTTTCGCGATGAAATAAATCCTCAATTTCTCGACGTAATAAGGTTTCTTTAGGCGGTAAAATCCACTCATACTGCAGTAAATCAGTCAGTGATAAGGCGCTCTGCTGCTGAGCGGGATGATCGGCCCGTGCAACCAATGAGAATGGGTCGTGATATAGCATTTCATTCTGTAGCTGTTCTTCATCATTGATTTCCGAAATACGGCCAACGACTAAATCGATATCATTGATTTTCAAAGCAGACATTAATTTGTCGGCGGTTCCTTCAACGATCACAACAGACACATTGGGACACTCGCGTTTTAATCTGGCAATCGCTTTAGGCAATAATATGGCGCTAGCGGCCAGTAAAGTACCGATAGTGACACGGCCAGATAAACCACCTTGAAGTGATGACAGTTCTTCGCTGGCATGTTTAACTTGCGAGAGAATTAATTTGGCATGTTTGATCAGAACATCTCCAAATAAGGTGGGGGTTACACCACGAGATGAACGATCAAATAGCTTAATTTCTAATACATCCTCGATATCTCTGATGATCTTAGTGGCAGCAGGCTGCGCCATATTGAGTATTTGCGCCGCGCGAAAAATATTTCGCTCTTCTCCCACAGTCACTAATAACCTTAAGTATTTAAACTTTAGTCGTGAAAGCAGATGCCGTTCTAAGTTATTAGGTCCCATTAAAATCTACCGCTGATTACTGTTGTTATTACGTTATATTAAGTTTGCTATAGTGTGAAGGCTAACTGTTATTTTTTTTATATGCTTGGCCTTTGTAAGCTGTTGACCATAATTGAAAGCTCATGAGGTCAGACGTGCTCGAAGGCAAGTTAATAAGAACAATATGTGCAGTCACTCTGCTTTTGGTGGGCACGAATACGGCTTTTGCGTCAACCAATGAAACTGTTGCGACCGAAGAGATGGTTAAGCTTTTTGAAAGTGGTGACGATATTCAATCTTTGTTGCCATTTTCAGCGCAGAATCTGATTTATGCTGATGTCGATCGCTACCCTTTGTTGAGTTGGGGGGGAGAATGGGTGACTCAGGCTGGGAGTAAACCAAGCGGTGAGTTAGATCGCGATATTCAAGAGACTCATTATTTTGCCAATGAAGTTAAACTTGGACTTAATCTAGATGTAAATCAGTATATTGGCTCATATATTGATTTGGTATGGCAGCGTACTTTTTATGCTGAACAAGCATCAGGTGTGGGGTCACTTGCCATTGAGTCAGCTTACGTGAGTTTTTCCGCTCAACAACAGAATCTGCAACTGCGTCTGGGTCGGCAATACTATGAAGATAGCCGTGGTTTTGTGTTTCACGATAGTCTCGACGGTTTACATGGCGATGCGAGTGTTAGTTGGCATACATGGCAGTGGCAATTGCGATTGGCCGTTGCTAAGCATCAATGGATATCGAACAATTTACTGACCAAGCAGGAGAGTAATGGTGATAATTACCAATTTCTTCAAGCCTCAACAAACAGGCGCAGTCACAATGGTGCAGTGTATTTACTCAATCGCTATCAGCAATCTAGCCTCAATGCTGAACAGCACGAACAGGTGCTGCACACTGGTCTGCGTGGCTACGGTGTTTTCGATGCGGTGACAATCGGAGAGCAACCCTTTGCGTATTGGTATGAATGGATCTACGCCTCTGGTAGTGCTTGGCAAGATAACTCGAGTAGGCGAATTAAAGGGTTCGGCTTTGATTTAGGGCTGTTAATTCCAGTCGATCACTTGCTTAGCGCGGTCGACAATATCTTACCCACTACTTGGTTCACGGCTGGGGGAGATAATCGGCTCATTACCGCGTATGCCAGTGGCAGTGGTGACAAGGGCGGTGCGAATACAGATACTCGTTTCAGGCAGTCTGGCTTGCAGTTAAATACCGGCTGGCTTGGCAAAGGGGGGGCAAAGCTCAAATATTATGGCGAGATAGTCAAACCTGAACTCAGTAATATTAATATAACGACCTTAGGCGTTCGGTTTCGACCGACTGTTCAGTCATCCATAGAGTTGCTTTGGCATGATTATCAGCAAGATGTCCCTTCTGCATCTTTTTTTGGCTACGGTCTCAAAGCACTCCCTAACGGAATTGACTCAGATCTTGGTCAAGCCTGGGATCTGGTGTTGAGTTATCGCCATATTGACAATCTTGTTGTGGAGCTTGATTTTGCGTGGTTTCAACCGGGCAATGCTTTTTCTGCTGATAAACAAGATATTTATATGATCTATTCTGAATTAAGGTACTTTTTCTAGTCAGTTCACTCCTGAGCTTGTTATATGTTTTTTTATATTTCAAAGTCTAATTTTGTTATTTTCCTATTATGTCTCGACATCGTAGAGTGGAATCATCACTCGATAACACTTGGATCATCTTCGGGCTAAGTGTTCAATGTCAGGATGGAATTATGCAGCCAGGAAAGCCTACCCAAGTCCCCCATGCCGGAGGAATCTTAAAAAATTATATTAATGGTGAGTTTACCTGTGGTGAACAATATTTTGATAATGTAAACCCCGTCAATGGTCAGGTAATAAATCGAGTTAGTGAAGCGAGTCAAGCACAAGTCGATGCGGCTGTTCAGGCGGCTAAGACTGCACTCTCGGGTCGTTGGCAGCAATTTAGCCTAGAGGAGCGCTGCGCGATTCTACATCGTGTGGCAGATGGTATAGAAGCGCGATTTGATGAGTTTGTTGCTGCTGAAATGGCCGATACTGGTAAGTCGCTGACTCAAGCGCAAACTATTGATATTCCTAGAGCAGCAGCCAATTTTAGAGTGTTCGCCGATGCGGTTAAATCACAGTCAGCTGAATGCTTTCATACCGATACTCCTGATGGTCTTGGTGCGTTAAATTATTCAGTTAATAAGCCCCTTGGAGTGGTTGCAGTCATTGCGCCATGGAATCTACCGTTACTGCTTTTAACTTGGAAACTGGCTCCAGCCCTTGCAACGGGCAATACCGTGGTGATTAAACCGTCAGAAGAAACCCCTGCCACAGCGACGTTGCTGGCAGAAGTTATGGATGCTGTAGGGGTGCCAGCAGGGGTGTTTAATTTGGTGCACGGATTTGGTGATAATTCTACCGGTGCCATGCTGACCCAACATTCGCAGATTGATGCGGTTACTTTCACCGGCGAGTCACGCACTGGTAGTGCGATTATGCGAGCGGCCTCGGCTGGGGTTAAGGCATTGTCATTTGAATTAGGTGGTAAAAATGCGGCGTTAATTTTTGCTGACTGCGATTTTGAAGCCGCCGTAGCGGGAACTCGTCGCTCGGTATTTACTAATGGCGGCCAGGTGTGTCTCTGCACCGAGCGTGTTTATGTGGAACGGAGCATATTCGAGCGTTTTGTTGCTGCAATGAAGCAACAAGCTGAAGCTATTAAGATTGGTTGGCCTACAGAGGTTGATACCGACATGGGGCCACTGATATCGCATAAGCATCGGGATAAGGTGCTTTCCTATATTGCGGCGGCAAAAGCCGATGGTGCAAAGGTCATTTGTGGTGGCGGAGTTCCAAGCTTTGGTGATGAAAGAGATCTGGGCGCATTTGTTGAGCCGAGTATTTTTACCGGTCTGTCGGAAACCAGTCAGTTGCAGCGTCAAGAGGTGTTTGGTCCTATTTGTCATATCACTCCATTTGACTCTGAAGAGGAAGCTGTCGCGTTGGCTAATGACTCTGATTATGGCTTAGCTGCAACAGTATGGACTCAAGATTTATCCCGTGCCCACCGGGTCGCTCAACAAATGGATGTAGGCGTCGCTTGGGTTAACTCATGGTACCTCAGAGATTTAAGGACACCGTTTGGTGGGATTAAGTTATCAGGCGTCGGTCGTGAAGGCGGAGCACATTCATTAAGTTTTTATTCTGAGCCGATGAATATCTGCATTAAGTTATAAGGAAATATCATGTCTGATGAACAATTGCAGCAAATTGCCGCACAGTTACGACAAGCTGAAATGACCGGAGTTGCCTGTAAACCGGTACGAGAGCTACTCGCGAGCGGCGGTATTGACGCGGCTTATCAAGTTCAACAAATCAATGTTAAGCATTGGAAAGATCAAGGGCGTCGTGCTGTCGGTTATAAGATTGGCCTCACGTCAGCATCGGTGCAAAAGCAACTGGGGGTTGACCAGCCAGACTTTGGCGGACTCTACGCTGATATGGCCGTAGCCGATGGTGACGAGGTGCCATTTGGGCAGGTGTTACAGCCAAAAGTTGAAGCCGAAGTCGCATTAGTATTGGCTCATGATTTATCGATGTCATCGCCAACCATGGCCGACTTGATCCGTGCTACTGCATTTGTGCTGCCAGCAATCGAAATTGTAGGTAGCAGAGTAGAAAATTGGGATATCAGCATTTTAGATACGATTGCCGATAATGCCTCTTCTGGAATGTATGTACTTGGCAATATGCCGACCCAATTGCAAGACGTGGATTTACGTTTGTGCGGCATGGTGATGGAACGTAACGGTGAACCTGTGTCGGTGGGAGCGGGGCAAGCTTGTCTTGGCCACCCATTAAATGCTGCACTGTGGGTCGCACGGACGTTTGCTGCTCGTGGGCAAGGACTATGTGCGGGGGACACCATCTTAACCGGTGCATTGGGACCTATGGTAGCAGTGAATCCCGGCGATAGATTTGAAGCCAATATTGCGGGCTTAGGTTCTGTACGCGTTGGTTTTGGCAAGGAGGCGTAACACATGAAACAGCACCCAAATAAAGTCAAGGTAGCTATTATCGGTTCGGGCAATATTGGCACCGACTTAATGATTAAAATTTTGAACACCTCTGAGCAATTAACCATGGCGGCGATGGTGGGTATTGACCCCGATTCCGACGGGTTAGCTCGTGCTAAAGCCATGGGCGTTGCAACGACGAGTGAGGGCATCGATGGGTTAGTCGCTATGGATGATTTTGCGGATATAGAGTTGGTATTTGATGCGACATCGGCCCATGCACATCATCAACATAATGCCTTATTGCAACAGCATGGTAAGCAAGTGATCGATCTGACACCTGCCGCGATTGGCCCCTATACCGTCCCAGTCGTTAATATTGATGAGCATTTAGATAAAGGTAACGTCAACATGGTGACTTGCGGTGGGCAAGCAACCATCCCCATCGTCGCTGCAATAAGTCGTGTACTACCAGTGCATTATGCTGAAATTATCGCCTCGGTATCCTCTCGTTCAGCAGGGCCCGGTACTCGTGCCAATATCGATGAATTTACTCAAACAACGGCGCAAGCGATTAAGTCAGTTGGTGGTGCAGAGCATGGTAAGGCCATAATTGTCCTTAACCCTGCAGAGCCCCCAATGATAATGCGTGACACCGTATTTGCCTTTGCCGCGTTACCTGAGATACACGATAAAACAGAACAAGATATTGCAAATTCCATCGCTGTTATGGTAGCGGCCGTTCAATCATACGTTCCAGGATATCGATTAAAGCAATCAGTACAGTTTGAGCGTTTTGACCAAGCTCCGGGGCTTAAAATGCCTGACATTGGTACCTATATCGGCATCAAGATATCCGTTTTCTTAGAAGTTGAAGGCGCGGCACATTACTTGCCAGCTTACGCAGGGAATCTCGATATTATGACATCCGCTGCTTTAGGTACCGCCGAGCAAATCGCTTTATGTAAATTTATTCCCAATAGGAGCAACAAACATGGATAGAAAACTCTATATCCAAGATGTCACCTTACGGGATGGTATGCATGCCATCAGACATCAATACAACATTGAGCAAGTGCAAAGCATTGCTAAGGCTCTTGATGTCGCTGGTGTTGACGCCATAGAAGTTGCCCATGGTGATGGCCTTGGGGGGTCTAGCATGAACTATGGCTTTGGGGCGCATTCTGATCGGCAGTGGATCGAAGCGGCTGCCGATGTGCTGACCAAGGCAAAGCTCACCACGTTGATCTTACCCGGAATCGCAGTTAAGAAAGATCTGCAGTGGGCATGGGATGTGGGAGTGCGCTCGGTACGCGTAGCGACTCATTGCACTGAGGCCGATATTTCTCGCCAACATATTGAATATGCGCGTGAGCTTGGCATGGATACCTGTGGTTTTTTAATGATGTCGCATATGAATAGTCCACAACAGCTGGCGAAACAAGCCAAAATGATGGAGTCATATGGTGCGCAAGCCGTGTACGTAGTTGACTCAGGCGGCGCTATGAACATGGATGATGTGGCGGCTAGAGTCGATGCTTTTAAAGCGATTCTAGAACCCACAACGGAGATAGGCATCCATGCTCATCATAATTTGTCATTAGGTGTGGCGAACTCGATTGTTGCGGTACAGCATGGTGTTACACGAGTTGATGCGTCGTTGGCAGGAATGGGGGCTGGAGCCGGAAATGCACCTTTAGAAGTTTTTATTGCCGCGGCAGAACGCATGGGGTGGGATCATGGTTGCGAACTCTTTGGTTTGATGGATGCGGCAGATGACTTGGTCAGACCCATACAAGACAGAGTCGTACAAGTGGATAGAGAAACGTTATCGCTCGGGTATGCCGGTGTGTACTCTAGCTTTTTACGCCACGCAGAGAAAGCGGCCAAGTTGTATGGAATTGATACTCGTTCAATTTTAGTCGAACTTGGTAAACGAGCCATGGTGGGGGGGCAAGAAGACATGATAGTCGACGTTGCCTTAGATCTAGTGGAAAGAAAGCTTAAGCAGCCCCTCATACAGGATGTCGCTGAGGTTTAGCTCATCAAAATAAGGTCGCAAGATGAAATCGAATAATATTGAATGTATCAAAGAATTGGCTACGTTAGTCGACAATGCCGCAACTCAGGCATGTGCTATCACCCAACTATCAGCACAAGGGGCCTCATTATCTTTAGCGCAAGCCTATCAAGTTCAAGCAGCATCTGTCACTAAACGCATTGCCCGCGGTGAAGTGCAAGTCGGGATTAAAATGGGCTTCACCAGCCGTGCAAAAATGCTTCAAATGGGCGTTAATGATGTGATTTGGGGACCATTAACGGATGCGATGTTAATTGAGGAAGGGGCACCGTTGGATTTGTCTCGATTTATTCACCCGCGTATTGAACCTGAAATTGCATTTTTATTGAAAAAGCCACTCTCTGGAAAAATTAGCTTGCTTGAAGCTAGAGCCGCTGTTGAGGCGATAGCGCCAGCGTTGGAAATTATTGATTCACGCTATACGAATTTTGCATTCTCGCTGGAAGATGTTGTGGCTGATAACTGTTCATCTGCTGGAGTGGTATTGGGGCAATGGCATGCTGCTGATATTGACATTACCAATATCGGCATGGTGATGGAGTGCAATAGCCAAGCGACACAAATAGGTTCAAGCGCAGCGATACTCGGTAACCCTTGGCGCTCTTTAGTGGCTGCAGCCCGTTTAGCTGGAGAGGCCGGTATTGAATTGGCCGCTGGCAGCATTGTATTAGCGGGAGCCGCAACTGCGGCGGAGCCATTAACGGCTGGCAGTCATATTAAGTTGTTAACTGAAGCATTGGGCAGTGTTAGCGTTTCAACCTTGGTTGATGATATTGAGGTGGTAGCAGATGAAAAATAGTCAAGTGATTGCAGGAAAGGCACAGCCGAGGGGAACCTTTCCACACTTTAAGCGCGCAGGAGATTTGGTTTTTGTTTCAGGGACCAGCAGTCGTCGTGCAGACAATAGCTTTGAAGGGGTCGCCGTTGATGAGTTTGGGACTACAGAGCTTGATATCGAAGCGCAAACTCGTGCCGTGATCCGTAACATTGGCGAGATCCTTGAGTGTGCTGGTGGCAGCCTTGATGATGTAACTGAGATAAGTAGTTTTTTAGTCAATATGAATGACTTTGGCGGTTACAACCGCGTGTATAGCGAATACTTTGATGAAAATGGCCCAGCAAGGACAACTGTCGCAGTTCACCAGTTACCGCATCCACATTTGCTGATTGAGATTAAAGCCATAGCTTATTGCCCTGTAGCAATAGCACCGCAGACGACAACGAAAGGGATTTAGGATTATGACTACAGAATTGATTAGCAGCACCAGTAAATTGGTCGGATTTAATTTTCAACAATGGCTGCAAGAACATGAACACCTTCTTAAGCCGCCAGTCAATAATGCTTTGATCTGGGAAGATGCAGATTTAATGGTTACCGTTGTTGGTGGGCCTAACGCGCGTTTGGATTATCATGATGATCCGGTAGAAGAATTCTTTTATCAGTTTAAAGGTAACGCTTATTTACGGATCATGACCGCAAGTGGTCCAGAAGAAGTGCACTTAAAAGAAGGGGATATATTTTTGTTACCCCCTCATGTCAGGCATTCTCCCCAGCGACCTGAAGCGGGCAGCTTATGTTTAGTGATTGAACCGAAGCGAGATGCGGGCGACAAAGACGGCTTTGAATGGTATTGCCAAGAATGCCATACATTAGTGCATCGAATCGAAGTGCAGTTGGAAAATATCGCTACGGATCTCCCTCCTGTATTTGCTGAATTTGCCAATGATCCCCTGTTAAGAACCTGCCCTCAATGCGGGCTTATTCATCCTGCCGGTAAATAGCCGCTGAGCCAAAGAGGTCAACACAATGACAGTTGTAGATATGCACACTCATTTTATTCCTAAGCAATGGCCTGATTTAGCTGAAAAATTTGGTACCCCTAACTGGCCATGGATGCGACATATAGAGGCTGGTAAAGCAATGATAATGTTAGGGCAAGATGAGTATCGCCCAGTGTATCAAGCACTGTGGGACCCGAGTATCCGTCTTGAAGAGATGGACCGTGATGGTGTGGATATTCAAATCATGAGCGCCACGCCTATTTTGTTCAATTATGAAAGACCAGCAGCTCAAGCGGTAGAGTGTGCAGAGCTATTTAATGATCTTGCCTTGGAACTATGTCAATACAAACCAAACAGACTTAAGGCATTGGCACAGGTGCCACTACAAGATATTGATGCATCTTGTAAAGAAGCTTCCCGTGCGATGTCTAATGGTCATCTTGGGGTGCAAATCGGTAATCATGTAGGTAGTAAAAACCTGGATGATGAGGGCATTGTGACATTTTTACAGCATTGTGCCGCTGACAATATTCCAGTATTAGTTCACCCGTGGGACATGTTAGGCCGAGATCGTATGAGTAAGTATATGATGCAGTGGCTAGTTGCCATGCCAGCAGAAACTCACTTGTCGATTATGTCGTTAATTTTGTCCGGTGCATTTGAACGTATCTCCACGGATTTAAAGCTTTGTTTTGCTCATGGTGGTGGGAGTTTTGCTTATTTAATGGGACGTGTCGATAATGCTTGGCGTCATCGCGATATAGTGAGAGAGGATTGTCCTAATCTACCTTCATCTTATTTAAGTCGATTCTCGGTAGATTCAGCAGTATTTAGTGCGGATGCTTTGGCGCTTTTGATTAATGTGATGGGGGAAGACAAAGTGCTATTAGGATCTGATTCACCATTTCCACTAGGTGAACAAAAAGTCGGAAAGCTGGTTCGTGAGCAGTCGCTTTCAGAATATGGACGTGAGCGGATCCTTGGTGGTAACGCGATTGATTTTTTTAATATTTAACAGTCTATAAATAGTGAAGGATTTAATCTAATCGCGTGAGAAAACGGTAGTTTAGTATTTTTCATTTATGTCTCCGCAGAGGTATGCGAGTAGTGATTACTATAAAGCCTATACTTACCGAAGCCGTATCAAATACCCCACAGTTGGCTGTGGTATTACAAGGGTTAAGTGTTTTTAGACTTTGTTGATTTAAAGTCGGCTGGTTTTTAGACAGATAGCGGCTTAAATGTAGTTTTTTTCATATTATTACGCATTTGAATAAGATTAGGCTTTACATTATCGCGTACTCCCCCTATTATCTGCGGCGTTCGGAGGGATGGCAGAGTGGTCGAATGCACCGGTCTTGAAAACCGGCATGGGTTTATAGCCCATCTAGGGTTCAAATCCCTATCCCTCCGCCACATTTAGATGAGGCCCCAGCAGAAATGCTGGGGCCTTTTCGCATTTTGGAAGTACCACTTTGAACCCTAGGGTTCCTATTGTTTAAAGCCAGCAATCCCTCCACCACATTCAAGATGAAGAGCTACTCGAAAGAGTAGCCCTTTTTCGTATCTGCAATTTATAAACTTCTATAAAAAGGGGCATTGGAGTTCTGCTCCCTGAATTAACTAAGGTTATCTTCCCTGCGCACCATGGAGTGCTTGTTGGCTTAAATAGTTTGGTATAAGCAAGTATTTTAATCATTTTATGGCTTTCGCTGTCTTGCTATGTTTAGTGGCTGTGGTAAATCGTGCATATCTGTTCGATATTACGTCATTATTAATGATCTATCATTTTTGTGGCTCAATTATTAATGAATTCTTATTGCACTGACAGAACGTTTGATTTTCTTGAGGTGTAACACAGCTTCTGTAAAGTCTTGTATTAATTAACTATCAAATGCTGATATAAACCATTTCACAATATTAAGCTGCGGCATGTTTAGTGCCCAAAGCAGTAGCGATCTCAATTCTTTGTATACCCTGGAGCACCAAAATGAGCTGCGATATGACTCTTGATTGTTTTCTTTCGACCGTTGCTAAGCGTAACCCTAACCAGCCTGAGTTTTTACAAGCGGTAAAAGAAGTACTGACTTCTATTTGGCCTTTCGTTGCTGCGCGTCCAGAATACTTAAATGCCGGTATTTTAGAGCGTCTAGTTGAGCCTGAGCGTCTAATTCAATTTCGTGTTTCTTGGGTAGATGATAGCGGTAAGGTACAAGTTAACCGCGCTTTCCGTATCCAGCACAACTCATCTATTGGCCCATTTAAAGGTGGTATGCGCTTCCACCCGTCAGTTAACCAGTCGGTACTAAAGTTTTTAGCGTTTGAGCAAACATTCAAAAATGCATTGACGACTTTGCCAATGGGCGGCGGTAAAGGCGGTAGTGACTTTGATCCTAAAGGTAAGAGTGAAGGCGAAGTGATGCGCTTCTGCCAAGCATTAATGTTAGAGCTTCACCGCCACTTAGGTGCGGATACTGATGTGCCTGCAGGCGATATTGGTGTTGGTGCTCGTGAAGTCGGTTACATGACTGGCATGATGAAGAAGTTAACTAACAGTGCTGAGTGTGTGTTTACTGGTAAAGGTCTAACGTTTGGTGGCAGTTTGATCCGCCCTGAAGCCACTGGTTATGGTTTGCTATATTTCGTTGAAGCCATGCTAAAAGCTAAAGGCGAAAGCTTAGAAGGTAAAACGGTTACAGTTTCTGGCTCGGGTAACGTGGCGCAGTACGCAATTGAAAAAGCGATGGAGATGGGCGGTAAAGTGATTACTGCATCTGATTCAAGTGGCGTGGTATTTGATCCTGAGGGGTTCACCACTGAAAAACTCGCTAAGCTGATGGAAGTTAAAAATGAACGTCGCGGCCGTGTTGCTGATTACGCCCATGAAATGGGTCTAGAGTATGTGACTGGCGGTACGCCTTGGCAGTTTGCTACTGATGTGGCGTTACCTTGTGCGACTCAAAATGAGTTAGATGCAGAACATGCTGCAATGCTGATTGAAAATGGCGTGCAGATTGTTGCTGAAGGCGCCAACATGCCAAGTACTGCTGAAGCTATTACGTTAATGCATGAGGCTAAAGTATTGTTTGCTCCTGGTAAGGCTGCCAATGCGGGTGGTGTAGCAACTTCGGGTCTTGAAATGAGCCAAAATGCATTACGTTTAAGCTGGAGTCGTGAAGAAGTTGATATGCGCTTGCGCGACATCATGTACTCAATCCACGCTACATGTGAGCAATATGGTCGTGAAGATAGCCATATTAACTACGAGCTAGGTGCTAACGTAGCTGGTTTTGTTAAAGTCGCAGATGCGATGAAAGCACAAGGCGTTTACTAATTATTTGACTGACTAGTAGTAAAAAAAAAGGGCTTAATAGCCCTTTTCTTACTTTATAACGCAGCAGCTCAAGTCTTCGATTTTTCTATTGAAAGTAATTTAGAAAGTAAACGAAGTTTGTATTACCGCGCCTAATTCATTATCACTTGCGTAGCTAGCTGATAAATCAATATGGAAGACATCGAATGGTGATAAACCAATACCCGCGGTAACTTGATCAGCGAGGTTGTCAGACAAATCTGTTTGGTAGCCTGCGCGTAACTGTGCCCAATCAAAGGCATTAAACTCAACACCAATACCTGCCATCTGTTTGTTATCGGCGTCTGCATCTATACCATTCAAGGTACCTTCGATAACGTCATAACTTTTAGTTTCGTTTAACTCAACGTCAACTCCTACAGTAAAAAGCCTATGGTTATAGCTAGCACTGGCAATGTAAGTAGGGCTGATGACATACTCACCACGGACCCCTCTAGTCAAAGAAGTGTCATAACTGTTTTTAATGAGGTTTTTACCGACAAAGCCGAAAGCCAAGCCGTTATGTAATTGGTAGGCGAGACCAATATCTAGGTTTATGTTGCTCTCTTCAGTTTGGTATCTATCATCATCCCAGTCATCAAACTCGTAGTTTTCGATATCAGTTACGTAGTTAATAGTAGTGACTTGCTGATATTTAGGAGTAATACCGTAATAGAAAGTGCCGCGACTATGCTCATATGATTTCGCGAAGCTTACGCCTGTTTCTGCAATTAGCACGCCCATGGTGAGTGCTTGAGAGGTAAGTGAGCCATTATCGATGAGTTTATCTGTGTCTAAATCATCTTCAGCAATGTCTGCAAATACAAAAGCATCAGCATACGCTTTTACAAACATGCTGACTGAAACATATTCATTTGGGATAGCAACAGCTAGGCTCACGTTAGCTTGAATATTTGCTCGATTGCTTTGCAATTCTGCTAACGCATCAACTACCTGTTGAGCATCTTGCTCGGTTGGATTGTTAATACTACTGAATTGGTCATAGATATCAGAGAAGTTATCGGTTTTATCGATAATGTCTTGGCTGTCGTCAAGTTGTGCACCAATCGATGGGATTAGCACTCCAACGTCATCATCTTCACCGTATCTAGCGGCTAAAGCTGGGTTGTGAAAAGAAGCCGTTAAGTAGTCTGCTGTAGAAGCGCCAATGCCTCCCATTGCAAATGAGCGAGCGTCAAACGATTGCACTGCTGCTAATGAGTTTGCTGAAACTAGTGTTGCGATTAAAGTAGGAAGGAAAAGATGTTTCCGTGCCATGTAAAGTCCTTAAAATTATTGTTTTTGATTTTTTAACGGCAGGAAAGTACCACTTTATAGCGTTGAGGAATATGAGGCTGTTCAAGTAATCGCTATAAACTATATAAGAGGCTTAGCTGTTATTTTAATTTTGTAATTCATCTAAGTAATCCGCTGGCAAGTTAGTAATTATAATTAAGCGACTATTGAGTAGTGACCGACCAAAGAAAGCCCCCATTCATCATGATTAGTGAAGCTGAGATATTGGTCTTCAAAACCAGCTTGTGTGCTTGCGGAGGAGCCATTACATTCAAAATGGCACTAATGTATTTTTAGCGCGTGAGGCGCATTGCTGCAATCGGGAGTTATAAAGTGAAAACAATTGGCATGCTTGGTGGAATGAGTTGGGAATCTACAGCGAGTTATTACAAAGCGCTGAATGAAGGGGTAAAGGCTAAGCTTGGCGGACTACATTCCGCAAAAGTAGCTTTATATAGTGTCGATTTTGCTGAGATAGAAAAGTTACAGCATAAAGGGGAGTGGCATCAAACCGCCGAGCTCTTGAGTTGTGCTGCGCAATCAGTTGAAGCAGCTGGCGCAGATTTTCTACTTATATGTACTAACACTATGCACAAGGTCGCTGATGAAATACAGGCTAGTATCAATATTCCAATTTTGCATATAGCTGATGCGACAGCTAGTAAGTTGGTTGCCGATGGCGTTAAAAAGGTAGGGCTGCTAGGCACTGCTTTTACTATGGAGCAAGATTTTTATAAAAGCCGCTTACAAGACAGATATGCGATAAACGTGATTGTTCCTGAAGAGGCCGACCGTAAAGTAGTACATAGTATTATTTATGAAGAGCTATGCCGCGGCGTTATTTAGTCAAGCTCTCGTACACAATACTTAGCGATTATTGCTGCATTAGAAGCGCAGGGAGCGGAAGCTGTGATCTTAGGCTGTACTGAAATTGCATTACTTGTTCAGCAGCAAGATACCCATGTACCTATATATGACACTACAGAGATCCATGCAGCTAAAGCGGTCGAGCTAGCTTTAATGGGTAAGTAATAAAGGAGGCTCTCTATCTAGGGGACCATTACTTAATAGTGTATCGGCTACTAAACCGATATTGTCGCAACTAAGATGCCATCGCCGCATCAATCTTCGTTAGAGAGTAAGTTAAAGGTAAGGAAGGTAAAGACGGGTCTGTTAAAGTTGAGGACCGATTTAAATCTGCAGGTTCAACTCGTCAGCTTATATAGAAGCCGCAGTATAAGAGAGCTATAAAGCCGAGGAGATATTGTTTATATGGCGTGCTTGCCAAGCAATATCTACTTAAGCGGTCATAATTAAGTTTATTACTTACGTATTAGTGAACACAACCTAGCATCAGTAAACATGCTAGAAAGTCGATAAGCTTGATTCCATTGGTCTCTAGCGCATGTTTTTTATACTCACAATAGCGCGGCTGTGTATAACTCTGTGGGTATTTGGTGAGTATGATGTGCTTAAAAAAGCTTTTTCAAAAAACCTTAATTTTCTTTAAAAAAGCGCTTGCGCTCTTTTAAAATCTCCCTATAATGCGACCCCACTGACACGGCAAAGCAGGCCACCTACCAAGCGTTAAGCTAGATAGAACGGGACTTGCAGCGATGTTAGAGAGATTAACTTCTACGGAAATTAGCCTCAGGTGACAATCGCTTTAAGAGCTTCGGGTTTTGACTTCTGGTTAAGAAATCACCGCTTGAAAAACTTCTTAAAATAAGCGCTTGACGCCGACACTAGGAAGTGTAGAATACGCCTCCTCAGCCAAGCGACCTAAGCGTCTAAGGCGAAGTCTGAAAGACGACTTCACGCTCTTTAACAATATGACAAGCAAATCTGTGTGGACACTCACAGAGATTAAGTTATTCGAAATTGTCTACTTCTTTCTAGTAAAGAATGAGGCAATCAAAAAATTACTTAATGAATGAGTGTTCATAGCAATATGTAATACAGAATTCGTTGAGCCGCTGATTTA
>NZ_JBRILT010000061.1:0-25965 GCF_052977065.1 Shewanella sp. 125m-1 | reverse complement strand
ATCGACGGTGTCTGATTCTGACGACGCCGTCGAAGGAAGATGAAAAGGTTTTATGGTTACGAGAGACCGGAAGCAGACAGGAAAAAACAGGACGTTTACCTCTGAAATAACTTTAAAAACAAACGTATATTATTTAATTGTAATGGCTCTTATTGGTTATCCAGTATAGGGCATTTTATTTTTAGCTTAGATGAGGTGACATATGCCTAAGAAATTAAGTAATAAAGACGTTGTTGAACCAGTTGTTGTTGAAAACAATGAACAAGTAGTTACAGAGGACATTCCTGTGAACCCCTTCACCAATATAGTCCTAGAAGGCAAGGCCAAGAAGCTATCGCCTAAAACGACTAACCATGTGTTCTATGAAATAGCCTTGCATGATGAAGATAACCAGCTGTATTTACGGTTATCAGGCAATGAAGGTGGTGGGCTTCACTCTAAGGAGTGGATCAAGCTTGAAGATATTCTGGCTGTACTTGATGAACAATCAGATAAAGCCTTTAAAAGTACCGTGATTAAATCAGTATTCAAAGGTGGCAGTGCGAATAACGCTGGGTTCTTGGCGGCATGTTTACGTGGATTGCTACTTATCAACCCAACTGAAAAATCGGTGTTTCTGCATGTTTTAGCGCCTGAGTACGTACAGCGTCGTGATGAGTTGCGCTCTCTAGCTACTACTGAAACCACCACGAAATAATCGGTAATTCCTCATCGCATCTTACCCTGTAACGCCTTTCTAGATTTACATACAACACTCTACCCAAGAGTACCGACCTAACCCTTTAAAAGAGACTTTATTATGAACTTAACCTTTAACGTTGAGCGCTTGCTGCTGCCTGTAACAGTGGATTTGCAAGATAAGCTGAACGAAATTGCTAACCAACAGAACTTACCAACTGCATCAACTAAGGCTTTGACTTTTAACTTTCGAGATACCAGTTACAGTGCTGAATCAGGTGGTTGGCATCCGGTTGAAATCCGTATCGAGCAAGAAGATGGGCAATGGCATTTTAGTTACATCACAGACTTTAGCTATGTAGGGCATCCCTATCCTGAACTGGCTAAAGAGGTCGATTTTGACTTTGATAATGGGCTAGTGTCATTTGCTTACATGAGGCCGCAACCCATTAGTGAGATCTCAGCAATGGACTTCTACCAGATGTGGGAGATGAACTTTTTAGCCTATGTCGGGATGGACGTTTTCGATGAAATAAAGGTGGCAACAGACTAGCGTATAAGTCGTCAACGAGGCTTAAATCACCATGTATGAACCATAAAATTGAGTCGAGAGTATTGGGAGTTATTCAGGCTTGCCATTGCGCCATGCGAAGCGTGGGGTAATGGCAATGGCAATGGCAATGGCTGCTCTCATGGAGATTGCACCTACAACGTTTTGCCAATCCGTTGAGTCTGTATTTCAGGTGGGAGTGATTTGATGAGCGTTACACAATAGCTTTTAAGCTAAGAGAGAATTTCAATTTTAACCACTCTAGTCGATTTTGAGTGAGTTTTTGACATAAGAGTAAATCGGTAAAAGTTCAACTCAAGCAAGCTAATAAGAAGGGAGAAACGATGTTAGATAAATCACCTGCGCCAACAAGCGCGATAGTCATGAAGTGCAACAATGCCGATGAAATCAGTTACGAGATAAAAGGCAGCACAAAAGGCGCGATGAAAGGTGCAACCACGGGCATGATGGTAGGGCGGTTCTTTGGTCCGATAGGTATGGCTGTTGGTGCTGGGGTTGGTGGCACGATTGGTTATGTGCTGGGGAATGATGACGATTAAAGCATAGATACGATAAAAGTAGTGGTGACTTGATGAGTTGCGACTACTTTTTTTTGTAAATGTTGACGGTACCGTCGGGTTGAGGTTCGTCGTATGAAAAACAACCGTCGTCGCCGTCAACAAAATGGTAAAAATTAATTTTTTTTAGTGTCTCTGGTATCTTGGCTTATTATGTTGTTAAACCTAAATAAGCGACCAAGATAAGATGTCGAAAAGACAACCTTTTAAAATTGATCCGAATGATCCTGATCTGCAAACCTTCGAGCAGTGCATTACTAATTATCACCCTGAGCTTTACGTACTGAAACAAAATGGTCAGCCAAGCTATGAGCATCCAGAATTTTGGAAACGCACCAGGCAAATAACTTCACAACCCTCTGAGCAACGAAAACCAGCAGGTATGTTTTATCTTCCCGGCAACAAAGATCCTTATGACATTTATGCCTTAAATCTGTTTACTTTAAAAGACATTGATATCTATATAAATGATGCTCTCTATGTGTTGGGTAAGTCGTTTGTGCAGCAGGTTGAAACTCAAAACGAACAAGAGCGTATTAAACAACAGGCTGAAGCAGCATTAAATCAAGAGTTATTCAGTGTGCAAGGTCACTCAATTTCAGTAAGCGATAGCATTCAACATAGTGCCCAAGAGTTCACTGAGTCATGGCTCTCAACACTTCCACATATTGTTCCAACGTTAAATTCGGGGAGACCGGGATTTTGGTTAAATTCCGAGTTGATTTATGAACTGAAAAGAATGTGTAAAGAGCACATCGAGATCATTGATGTCTGGTCACATACCAACGTATTCAACAACCACATAGAGTACGACCTTGATAGAAGAACCAAGTTTGGTTACCTAGCTACCATCTTGTTGTACTCAATTAAAGATTATCGAGAACAATACCTTAAAAATCATGTGGTCGAAATACCTGTAGCTGAAGAGGGGAAAACAATACTCCCCAGTGACTATGAAGTGTTGCCATACCCTGAGCTAATGCTGAGTTACGAATTAATGAAAAAGCTGGAAAGTATCCCTAACCGGCAAGGAAAAATCATACCGATCGAGCAAGAAGGGACGATAGGACAAAGTCCATCAACTGCGGTGTTGATGTGGAAAAGAAAGACTAACCACTCGAATATTCCTAAGTGTCTACGAAGGCTCTTTATCAAAGCTTGGTTGTACTCATATCTAAAGAATAAAAGTACATCTGCAAACAACTTGGCTTGCCAGATGGCCGAACATGATCAGTTCTTTCTGGTTGGTGAAAAATCAAGTATGGAAGATACCGTTAGTTCTAGAACTAAGACGCTAAACAACATATTTTCCGCTTGGAGAACTCAATATAAAAAACAACCTGAAATGGGGTACGAAACGGTGCAGCTTAAGAAGCATTGTAAAACAGGCACTTTTTCTTGCCTTGAAGAGTAAACCGACAGAAAAACCAAAAATAGATCTTTCCCGAGTTCACGGGATATTTTGCACGTACAGACTCTAGTTTAATACAGTCATCGGTCAGCACAGGGCTGGTCGACATACTGCTGGAGTAAATATTATGAATAAATTCAATTCTTTAAAGTTAGGATCGCTTTCAATTGGTCAGCTAAAAGTTCCTATCAATCCTAATGTGGCAAACTTACGTGCGTTCCCAGATTACATTATTTTCCAGAGTCTGTCCTATAGCATCAACGTTGCTGTTATCGAGCAGTATGCAGACGATAAAAAGAGCAAGAAAACCTACCTACTAGATGAAGAGGTTGCTTCTCAGCTATCGACTTCAGACTACAAAATCAAAGCAATGCATATTATTTATACTGTAGATGGGCAGGTTCGGTTTGCAATTCTCGATGTGGACTCAACTAACACATGGGTTCGTTCAAGTCTGGAGCTACTGGCTGTAGCAAAAGAAAGACCCATTTCAGTTTATCGAGATTATGAGGCGAAGGTTTATGGCTACATTGTTGAAGAAAGTATTGCACCATTCAGTGTTACTGACGAACAAATTGATGCAGCTCTGTGCGAAACATTTGATGGTGAGGATCACATTACTAGTTTGGATCACCCTATGGTTCGGAATTCAGTGAAAAAAGACAGTGGTAGCGTTGTCGTCGTCGACGAACCAAAAGTAGACGTCGTCACCGACACGGGAAAGGCAATTTCTACGGAAATTCAAGAGTCTATAAACACCACTGACACTGAAGATGACTGGGAAGCAGGTCTCGAAATTCCGGACATGGATATGGATGCTGGCATGAGTTTCGATGACATTAAGTTATGAAGCTGTGCAGCTAGATATGGCCTAGGTCAAAACACGTATGCGTTAAATCAACAGTTGCTGCGCTGTAAGGATTTAGCAGCTCTTAGACAAAGGCACCCTGACCTAGTTGGATGGGTGCCGAGAGAAGTGTCTAACCGTATAGCTCAACACCTAAAGCATTTGCAGTACCGGGGGAGTATTCGGGTTGACCATGATGCTATCGCTCAGCGGGTAGTGAGGTATAGAAAGAAGAAGTCAAAAACAAGTCAGCATGTGGCAATGTTACTAGATGGTCTGCTTAGTGACCTAGCTATGGACGGGGACTCATACTGGCATAGGCCAAATGTGTCTCCGTACCATACTAAAACGGGGCGTGATACGGCGCTAGGTTCTTCGTTGAACTATGTACCGAAGGAGTACTGGCCTAGCATCCTAAAACCACCAGATGGTTATGCTTATGTGTTACTCGACTATCAGCAGCAGGAGCCGATGATTGCTGCCCATTTAGCTAGGTGCCAGACGCTTTTAGACTGGTACAGAGAAGGGGATATTTATGAGGGAATTCGTCAGGCGATAACGAATTCTGAGCTAACAAGGAAGCAAACAAAGGGACTATTGATAGCCTTCTTATATGGCATTAGTGAGGCAACGCTAGCTGAAACATTAGGGGTTAGTGTCCCGACAACTCGCATTTGGATGCAACAGGTTAAAAGGGTGACTGAGCCGATAGGACGGTATCTCGATGGTGTAGCGAGAGAAGCGAAACGTAACAAAGAGGTAGGCTCACTCGATTGGCGTTATGCCATTGATGAGCGAGATAAGACTAATTCACTGAGGAATTGGAAAATCCAAGCAACAGGTGCCGACATTATGCGTCGAGCTTGCCTAGGGCTTGATGCTGCCAAAATTCCATTACTGCTAACTAACCATGACTCATTTTTGGTGATGGTTTCAAAAAGTAAATATGACAGTGAAATAAGTAAGGCGATTCGGGTTCTTTATTTGGCGAGTGCCAAAGTGCTCGACGGATTTAATTTAAAAGTAAGTGTTGAATTTACTATTTGAGGTTTTGTTGTGAAAAGTAACGATATTAATGATTTTGTAGAGCAGTTTGATAGTCAGCTTATTAAGGTAGATGAAAATAACAAGGTAATGCTTGTTGATATTGTATTAGGCATTAAAGAGGTTGTGTACCTGAAAAGTAAAAGAGGGCATAAGATTATCAGACGGATGGCTAAATCATTGGCTCTAAGATTGAGCCAGAAAGGTGTTGAGGAAATCTGTGAAGAGCTTGAGGCTGTTGCTTTTGACCTTGAGAGTGAGCCTATAAAGCACCATAAGCGTTACGCACTCTCTAAAGATGGTATCAGTACTGAGATTGATATGTGTAATGGGTCTGTTGTTCAGGTGTCTCCCGGAAAAGCAGAGATTATAGACCATGTACCAGATAGCTATTTTATGCGACCAGATTTCCAACAGCCAACAGTGATGCCCAATTTGGGGCTAAGCAATAAGCAGATTCCAGCAGCGTTAAAAGATCTACGGTCTTTTATCAATACCGATGATGTGACTTATTTTATTTTGGTTGGCTATATCACGTATTTGTTGGCTACACCTAAAGCCAAGGGGCTGCCTTACCCAATTTTAGTCATACAGGGAGACAAAGGATCAGGTAAAAGCTTTTTCTGTAACAACATCATTAGGGGGGTAGTAGACCCTAGCACTATGTCAGGTGTTGCACTAACAAAAAAAAATGGACGATTACGCATTAATTTTAAACAGTATGTTTCTGGCTGTGTTCGACAATTTACGTTCACTCACTAAAACGCAGAGTGACATGCTTTGTACGACTGCGACTAAGGGGAGTGCACCAAGACGAACGCTATACACAACAGATGAGCTGACGCTCCTAGAACTGCACAGCCCGCTAGTGCTGAATGCTATACATGACATTGTAAAGGAAAGCGATTTGGCTTCTCGTTGTGTGCATGTGAAACTTAAACCTATGGTTATTGAGCAGAGAAAGTCTGAGCAGTTATTGAAAGCTGAGCTTGATAATCTCATGCCTGACATTTATGGGGCGCTGTTAATGCTTACAGCTAAAGCGATGGCGGTACTACCGAAGGTTAAAGTGATGCATTCAGCCCGTATGATGGATTTTGCCCAGTGGTTAGGGGCGTTAGAACAAGTGCTAGGGTTGGCAGAAGGGAAGTTGCAACTAGCGTACCAGAGAAATGTTGAATCACTTATGGCTTCTGGCATGGTTGATGATAGTTTGACTATAGCGTTGCAGAAATTAATAAAGACCTTAAAAGAAGGTGAAGCTTGGCGGAGTACACCTTCTGGCTTGCTTACTAAACTACAGGCATTTGAGAACAGCCATTTTTTACCAAAGGGAGCTGCTGCATTGACTGCTAAGATGAAGGCGCAAGAAAGTAGTCTGAACGCCAACGGTATTCACTTTAAAATCGGTCGTGATAGCGAACGCTATGTTATGGTTTCTGCTTCCGGTCTCTCGTAACCATAAAACCTTTTCATCTTCCTTCGACGGCGTCGTCAGAATCAGACACCGTCGATGGCGACAACGTTTTGCTACCAAAGATTTGATGGGGGATTTTAGCCCTGAATTAGGCTGTTAAATATGTTTGGGGATGTGGCAGGGTCTTCGCTCATAATCGTCAGGTCCCCAGTTCGAGTCTGGGAGGGGCCACCAAATTATGATGAGCCGCTTGAAGAAATTCAAGCGGCTTTTTCATGTCTGTAATTTGACTGCCGAAACTCGTCCTGTCCATATCCGGTCTGCAATCCTTTCCGGTAAATACTCGTTAGCTCACTACAACAATACCTATCAGGGAATTGGCATTAGTTGTAGTTTAATCCGTTATGCTAATGAGATAAATCTAAGCTGATACTAGTCAGTGTTTCCCTCGGTAGTACTAACCAATTCCCCCCAAATTCAAACAAGTATTACAACGCCCTCTCTGGCTGCCAGATTTAGCCGATACTCTCAGGATTGGTATTCATACTCAAATCAGTGATAACTCAGGCCTAAGAGGTTGTAGTGCGATTCTGCTATGAACGTGGTGCTTGAGTCGGTTGACTGGAACTAGATGAAATTACAGTGTGAAATGCAGATAAATTTCCCTAACTACTACCGTCGACGTCGTCGGAAAAACCGCTAAAAATCACTTCAAAGACCGGAGGAGGACCGGACGGGGTTAATTGGTGCCGAGATTACTAGAACCCTAGTTCTTAGAAGTCAGGTAGCGCATGGGCTAGAGAGAGATTACTGGGCCAATCTAGTGTGACCGACCCAGCGACTTAGGATTTTAAGTTGGTGAGTGAGGGTTGGATCAAGGTAAAGGCAAGTGCTTGTGGAAAATGGCAACAATAAGTCTATTTCCGGATTCGGGTATTGGTGGGTAAATATGAACTCTATTTGTATGAGCCTCAATTTTTCCATGCCATTCGCAATATAATATTTTAGTTTCTTTTCTACCTGCTTCATTAGTCCATTCAAATAAGATTTCTCGTGGTTTACGATGCTTATCTTTTATACGAACATTAGGTTTCTCTGGAGCCATTGTTAACCCCGCCCCCTTGAATCGTTCTTCAATAATTGCACTTGTTGGGTTTCGGCCTGTTAACGGCTTTACAGTATCTGTGGGAGAAATAGCTGGTGGTGGCTCAGTAAAAAACCAATGGCCAATATCATCAAGCACTGCTAAATATCTCCTCAACTCAGCAGAAACTCTTACATATCCACCTTCAAAATCAACAATTCCATCCCACACACTCTTAAAAAAATGTAAATTAGGATATGCATTTGGCGCTAATAATTTAAGTGTCTTTGCATTATCTCGCAATATTTCAAATCCAGCTTCTCGCCAAAATTCTTTGTGATTTATTTCATTAAAAATATACTTTAACTCTACATCACTCTGTCTTACTGAGTTGGTAATAATACTTTGATTGTTGTTCAGTGTAATGCATGCGAAGGGGGTTCTATCAAGCAAATGTAAATGAGCAAAAGAAAGATCAGGTCCTAGGCCACAGCCTGCTATGTCGCTCACCATCTGTTCAGGAAAACCCGTAGGCCAGCACTCGGAATCATCTTCGTAATAATTACCGGTTCCGAAGAAAGCCGTTAGTTCTGAAATAATATCTTCGCTTATGTCAGCCATATCTTCACTATAAAGAAACCCCCATAAATCCATTGTTCCACAGACTACTTGGCTTTGTAGATCGTTACCAATAAATATTTTTTCTCCGCGTTGATTAGCAATATCAACACGAGCTAATAACTGCTCAAGCTTTGCTGATACCTGTTCTACATTCTGGCCATTAAAGTCCCACTCATTAGAATCAATTACGAATGACATGATGCAATCGACTCCTGCGGATACGGCCTAAAGCGGCTGTGTCTAACTTATACTGATCAAAAAAGCTTTTAGGCCATTTGGGTATTCCACCCTCTTCGGTGAACTCTAAAGGAGAATACACTTTGTTTTTTGCATTCTCGTCAAAAAAAAGAACAGCCGCATTTCGTGAATCAATGTATTTATATTCACCTATTGATCTTCTAACACCATTTAGTAAGTGATCGGAGTGAGTCTCAACGATTACTTGAACTCCATGTTCCGCTAGCCACCCCAAAAATACCCCCATCCTCGATTGCCCAGCGGGGTGTAGATGAGCTTCTGGATTCTCTACAATCAGTAAACTACCTTTAGGTGCTAATAAACCTGCTAATATTATAGGGAGTGCATAGGTAACACCGAACCCCATATTTGTAGCTTGAACCCATTCCCCCCCCGGAGTTTTGAAGCTCAAAACAGCAGATTTTACTTGTTGTGCTCTTTCAGCTTTTATTTCAATTGGTCTAACGATTTCACTTATCCATTTTTCAATCTGATATGTTAAGAAAATGGTATCAGTTGAGTTCGTTAAAGGGTGCACTCTTTCTGAGTCTGGTAACGGAGCATTGCCAAGTGCTTCTATAAGTTGAGCTGTATTTTCTCCTTTTACACCAATCTCAAGCATTTTTGGGGGGGTTGGTGATAATGTATAAGATGTTCGGGGACCGACCCTCTCTGCACACAAATATGTAAATACTCTAGGTTGACGGCTAAAAGAAAAAGGTAATTCAGTAACATTTCTCTTAGTCACAGCTAAATATAAAGCATTTTCTGATGTCATCTGGAGTTCCCAAGACGCATTCGCGCCTAGCTCTAGTGAGATCTTGTCCTCACAATTCCAGTTTAATACCTCAACCGCAGTTCCGAGATCAACGCCATAACTGTCATCAAGAGAAACAGTATCACTACTTAAAGACGCTTCTTTAGCTAATAACATTCCTTGAATTAATGAAGATTTCCCCGCGCCATTCATTCCTGTTAGTAACGTTATTTTTTTCAGTTCAAATTCATTACTTTCAAAACGTTTAAAGCCTGAAATCTGGAGTAGTTCAATCATTAAAAATATTCCTTAAAGCTATTCTAGGCATATCTAAACGTACTTTTACAGAATTAGGCGCTCCAGTACCGACTGTCACAGATTTAGTATATTCATCATTTAGAAACAGATCTAATAGTGCAGATCTAACTTCATTAGACTTTGAGAGAAGCTTATTTGTCGAATACCTAGATAGCGCGATACTCTGAGATTCAAAAATGGCTCGGTTAATTGGTCCCCTTCTTGTTTTATCTGGTTCTATACGTCGAAAAGCTAGGTTCCCTAAAATCTTTTGTGCACTTACCATTGCCGAGTCAAAAGAGGTGATTAAATCATCCATATCATTATCTGAGATACTCTCAGCGTTCGGCTTATCATCTAAACGGTCAGTAAAATTCACCAAAAAACGGTCAAGGCTTGAAAATTGTTTATATTCATCAAGAGTGGAGACTTTAAATGCACAAAAACGTAAAGCAATTTCTCGATCAGTCATTCTTCCGCTGTGGCGTATATTTTCTCCAGTTTCCAATTTTTTCCAAAAATTAAAATCTGTTGCTTCATCAAAATTTTTATTCTCGACTAGCGATGATAAAAAACCTCTAGAGCGAGAAGTGCTCATTGCATGCCTTATCTCTTGAGCTTTCAATGGGCTACCTAAGGTATTTACTCGACTGAAGATATCATATTTGATCCCTACTGGAGTTGTAGGTTCAATAACATGAACTACAATCTGAGTCGCTCTGAAACGGCGGATTTCTAAAGGCCCTAAATCACTAAACTTACGACCATCGAAATCTTTTAAATACTCTAATTGTATTTTTTTCAATGTATGCTCATTTCTCATGAACGAAGAAATAGTCGAGAGTCTTTGAACACCGTCAACGATTTGATATGAGCCATCCGACTCTTGATTAAAGTAAAAGGCAGGAAGCGGAATACCTAGCAAAACAGATTCGATTAGTCTCGTTTTCTGCTTGTCACTCCAAACATAATCTCGTTGAAAATCAGGAGACAAATCAATGTCTTTATCTCCAATTTGATCTACAACTTCTCTCAACGTGAAATGTTTAGTCGTAATCCTAATTTTATCAGGATCCCAAGGGTGAATACTTGGAATAGTACCGGCATCTTCATGCTCAGCTTTTAGTTCCTGCTCTTCGATCGCCAATTGAAGATCAAGTTGATTTAAGTTTTGTGTGAGATGCTCAGGCATTTAGTCTGCTCATTATGAAAATAAGGAGTAATATACCTATACTACGAGATTTGATGAAAATTCTCCAAGGTTAGATTCCAGAGTACTCAAAAAATAGTTACACTGCACTTAAAAGCCTAAAAACAATCCTCAAGGCTGTTCTAACTTTTGAGCAGCCACATATAAAGCTTATGACTGCTCGAAATTGTTTTCCTTATGCTTTACTCACCTCACTTACTAATTCAGCCACATTTGCACTAACCTCTCTCAGCCTAGAACTAGCCAAATGAGCATATCGAGTACTGGTCTGTGGTGATTGATGCCCTAACAAGTGCTGAACATCATAGAGTGTTGCATTACCACTGTTGATCAAGATAGATGCAAAACTATGCCTCAGGTCATGTATACGAAAATTATCGAAAATACCTGCTGCGGCCTTAATCCTAGTAAATGCCTTCTTGGGATTAGTTATAGCCTTACCCAATTCATGGCTGGCAAAGATATAGGGGTTTTGTAGTGGCTTAAACTGCCTTTGAGCATGAATAATCTCCTTAGCTAAATTATTTAATAACACCGTTCTCGATAGGCCAGATTTTGTGTGCGGTAAAAACAGGCTCCAATTGCCGTCGTCGTCGACAGTGAGACATTCCCATTTGGAATTTGTAATTTCACCTATACGCATCCCTGTTAGTAACGCGAATTTCAATGCATTACCCTGAGTGCGATTAGGTTCAGCATTACATGCCTGAATAAATCTAGCCACCTCATCACGACTTAAAAATCGTTGCCTGACATTGTTCTCCTTGAGTTTCTTGATGTATTGACCCGGATTATGGTCTATGAATCCCCATTCCATCGCTAGCCTTAACATGCGCAGGATAAGGCTTCTTAGTCGGTTTACTGTTGCTGGTTTACGACTAGTAAGTAATTCATCCAATAACTTTTGAATGTCATGCTGACTAATTTCATTAAGGGGCTTGTTCCTCCAATGTGGGTAGAAGTGTAGCTTGAGATTACCAATATCATTGCGGGCAGTGAGTTTATTAACCTTGGCATAGGGTAAGTAATGCTGCTCTGCAAATTCGTAGAACGTCGGTATATTGTTTTTCTCATCCCTTAGTTGTTTAGGGTCATTACCTAGCGCTATCTCTCGCTTATGATCGTTAGCTATTTGCCTTGCGGTTACAATGTCTAATCCTGGGTACTCACCTAGCTGAACTGACTTCTTAACCTGATTTAGCGTATACCTGAACAGAAATCGCTTTCTACCTTGACGATTAACGATTAATTTCAGTCCTGAACATAACTCATCGGTGTACTCAGTTTCTTTGCTGCGACTCGTCGACGGCGTCGGCGGTAGTGAGTCAAGTTGGCGTTTATTGAATTTGAATTTTTTCGATAACATTGGATTACCTTACTCATCAGAAGTAGATAGGTATTGCATTAATTCGACCTGCAATTGCTTCTGCATTAAGAGGTAAATGCCTCGCCCAGAGTTATCGATAATGCTTAGGGTAAGTACAAGGCCACCATTTAGCTGATCTTCAAATTCGATGTAAGACAGAGTTCGGGTTAACATTTCACCGTCGACGACGTCGGCAGATAGGTCAGAAATTGAGGTTAGGAACCAGAGTTCACATTGCAGCTCATCCCATACCTGTTGAGCTTCTGCTTCATCATTAAATGGCTCAGTGAGTAGGGCTAGGGTTTGTTCTTGCAGGGTTGTAGTTATTGGTAGTATAGATATTTGTTGAATATTCGTGATTTTGAACATAGTTAACTCCATGGATTTTAGTATCATGAAGTTAATATGTGTTTGTTAATTAGGCAGATTCGGTAACAAGTAAGGTTGTTGGAGATGTTATGAAGAGGATGTGGAATGCTACTAGATACATATAGAAGGAATGTCGCTCGTAAACAAAATGAGATGGCTCGCTTACAGCAAGATAAAGCTAAAGAACAACAGAAAATTGCTAACATCAATGTAAAAATAAATTCAGCTCAACAAGCTATGAGTAGGTCAAAGTCTGAAAGTACTATCAGAACAAAACTACGGGAAATAGAAAGGCTACAGAAAGACTTAGCTAACACGGAAAAGAAAATTGCAGCATTAGAAACCAAGCTGTCAGGTAAAAATAAAGAGTTAATAAATGAGCAAGGTAAAGTATCTAAAGAAGAGGAGAAAGCTTTAAAGAAGCAAGCTCAAGAGTCTGAGCGTATCCGAAAAAAACAAGACGCTACCCTGAATAATATTGACAATACACTGATTCGTCATGAGAGCGCCCATAGAGAGATAAAGCTTGATTTAGAAAAACTAAAACAGCTTCCAGAAAAAGTTGTTGTTCTGTTCTTAGCTGCCAATCCTAAAGATGCAGGACAACTACGATTAGATGAGGAAGCTAGAGCAATAACAGAAATGGTCCGAAAAGCGAAACATCGAGATTCTGTTATTTTTGAAACTCGTTGGGCAGTTCAACCAATGGATGTCCTACAAGCCATCAATGAGCTCAATCCTACAGTCGTTCATTTTAGCGGACATGGATCTGATGCTGATGAGATTGTATTTCAAGACGCTCAAGGAAATGCAAAGCTAGTTAGTAAAGAAGCTATTGTACAAACAATGATGGCATCAACCTCTGATTTGCGGTTAGTGTTTTTCAATACATGTTTTTCGTTCAATCAAGCAGAAGCTGTTGTCCAGCATGTTGAAGCTGCTATTGGTATGAACACCAGCATTGGAGATGAAGCAGCTAGAATATTCGCATCACAGTTTTACTCTGCGATAGGATTTGGCCTATCTTTGAGTAAAGCATTCAACCAAGCTAAAGCTCTTGTGATGATGGAAGGCCTAAATGAAGAAAACACTCCTGAACTATTTGTTCAATCGGGACTAAATAGTGATGAGCTAATAATTGTAAGGCCAGAAGAGTCTGAACATCACATATACCACTCAACTTAAAATCCTAAGTCGCTGGGTCGGTCACACTAGATTGGCCCAGTAATCGCTCTCTAGCCCTTGTCTCACCTAACTTCTAAGATCTAGGGTTCTAGTAATCTCGGCACCAATTAACCCCGTCCGGTCCTCCTCCGGTCTTTGAAGTGATTTTTAGCGGTTTTTCCGACGGCGTCGACGGTAGTGTGTAGGGAAATTTATCTGCATTTCACACTATAATTTCATCTAGTTCCAGAAAGCCAACTCAACCACTACGTTTATAGCAGAATCGCACTACAAGCTCTTAGGGCAGAGTTATCACTGATTTGAGTATGAATACCAATCCTGAGATCAACGGCTAAATTTGGCTGTTAGAGAGGGCGTTGTAATACTTGTTTGAATTTTTTTTGGGGGGTGCATTGGTTAGTATTACCGAGGGAATCACTGACTAGAATCAGCTTAGGTTCATTTCATTAGCTCTACCAATAGAAATTTAGCTTATGCCAATTCTCTGATAGGTACTGTTGTAGTGAGCCAACAAGTATTTACCGGAAAAGATTGCAGACCGGATATGGACAGGACGAGTTTCGGCAGTCAAATTACAGGCATGAAAAAGCCGCTTAAATTTCTTTAAGCGGCTTATCAAAATTGGTGGCCCCTCCCAGACTCGAACTGGGGACCTGACGATTATGAGTCGTATGCTCTAACCAACTGAGCTAAGGGGCCGACTTAAGATAGTCGTCACTATCGAAAGCGCTGAGAAGTATACGAGGTTTACTGGCGCTTGTCACCAGAGATTTTACTCGAAATACACTTATAGATGCACGACTGCTTATCTGTTAATCAATATGGCTTGGTTTTAATGACCACTTTTATGATTAATCGAATTTTTGAGCAAAATTCAAGGTCATAGCGACTAGGTTACAGATAGTTTTGTTACGCGTAGTATTGAGGTGCTTAATCTGAGGGGGAGCTTTGATTGATTACTCACAGCGGTAGTCATACCCATTTTTAAGCAAAAAAAGCTGCCTATTCGGCAGCTTTTCTATTTGAGTTAAAGTGTTTGACGATTACTCGTCTAGGAACGACTTTAAGATCTCAGAGCGAGAAGGGTGACGCAACTTACGTAGCGCTTTAGCTTCAATCTGACGAATACGTTCACGTGTTACGTCAAACTGCTTGCCCACTTCTTCTAGCGTGTGATCAGTATTCATGTCGATACCAAAACGCATACGCAGTACTTTAGCTTCACGAGCCGTTAGACCTGCTAAGACTTCGTGAGTCGCGTTCTTCAAGCTTTCGCCTGTCGCTGAGTCAAGAGGTAGTTCAAGCGTCGTATCTTCAATGAAGTCACCTAAGTGCGAATCTTCATCGTCACCAATAGGCGTTTCCATTGAGATCGGCTCTTTAGCTATCTTAAGTACCTTACGGATCTTATCTTCAGGCATTAACATGCGCTCTGCCAACTCTTCAGGAGAAGGTTCACGACCCATCTCTTGCAACATTTGGCGAGAGATACGGTTAAGCTTGTTGATTGTCTCAATCATATGTACTGGGATACGGATCGTTCTTGCTTGGTCAGCAATAGAGCGAGTGATCGCCTGACGGATCCACCAAGTCGCATAAGTTGAGAACTTATAACCACGACGGTATTCGAACTTATCTACCGCTTTCATCAAGCCGATATTACCTTCCTGGATTAGATCCAAGAACTGTAGACCACGGTTGGTGTACTTTTTCGCGATAGAAATTACTAGACGTAAGTTTGCTTCAACCATCTCTTTCTTCGCACGACGAGCTTTCGCTTCACCGATAGACATACGACGGTTGATATCTTTAATTGCACCGATCGCTAGACCCGTTTCAACTTCGATAGCATCAAGCTTTGCACGACAACGCTGTACATCAAATTCAACCATTTGTAGACCTTCTACATATGATTTACCTGATGCGAGTTCGTCATTGAACCATTCAATGCTGCTTTCGTTGCTAGTATAAACTTTGACGAAGTTTTTCTTCGGCATTTTAGCTTGTTCAACACATAGCTTCATGATCAAACGTTCTTGAACACGGACTTTATCCATCATAGAGCGCATGTTTTTAACTAAGCGGTCAAACTGCTTAGGCATTAAACGGAACTCTTTGAAGATCTCGCCAATTTCAAAAAGGGCGACAGTCGACTCAGGGTGACCACGGCCTTTTTCTGCAATGATTCTTAATGCGTTTTCATGAGCGACGCGAAGCGTAGTGAATTTCTCTTTAGCTTCTTCAGGATCAGGACCCTTTGGACCTTCCTCTTCTTCGTCATCATCATCATCGTCATCGTCGTCTTCGTCATCTAATTCATCATCAGATAAATCAGAACCAACGTGAGTTGCAGTTGGAGCAACATCTTCAGCATTTGGATCGATGAAGCCTGAGATAATGTCAGATAGTCTGACTTCTTCAGCTTCATAACGGTCGAATTGCTCAAGGATCATAGCAATCGCTTGCGGATATTCCGCTACAGATGCTTGAACCGTGTTGATACCTTCTTCGATACGTTTAGCGATAACAATCTCGCCTTCACGAGTAAGAAGTTCAACGGTACCCATTTCACGCATATACATACGTACTGGGTCGGTTGTACGACCTAATTCAGATTCTACTGTTGCAAGCGCAGCAGCAGCTTCTTCAGCAGCATCCTCATCGGTGCTGTCTTCAGACATCATGATATCATCAGCATCCGGAGCCTGTTCATAGACTCGAATACCCATGTCATTGATCATCTGGATAATATCTTCAATCTGGTCAGAATCGACCATGTCTGCAGGTAAGTGATCGTTCACTTCTGCATAGGTTAAGTAACCTTGCTCTTTACCTTTGGCGAGCAACAATTTAAGTTGCGACTGCGGAGTATGATCCATAGATATCATCCAAGTTGGGAAACAGTTAAAACGACGGGCAAAAAACAGCCGCGCAAGTCGTCAATTATAGCCTTCGGTGCTTCTCTGTGCTAGTCCAAGTGTTTACTTTTGAGGCTAAATCTCTATCTAAGCCTTACTTTTAATCACTGAAATTAGCTTACTAAGCTGTAACCGTTCTTCTTTCGTGAGGTTCTTCTTCATACTCAGTTCCTGATAACGTTGTTCAAGATACTGGTTATTTAACCACACGAGGGTTTCTTTTAACTTTTGAAGCAAGTTTTCATCCGCCACTTGATGATCCCATTGGGTCAGTTTTTTTAGGGTGCTGAATTGGTTATCGCCCCTGAACTGTTCAAGTAGTTGTGCGCTGCTTATTGCTTGCCCGCGAGTTAAATCTAATACAAGGGTCAGCAAGTCTATGCCGGCCATCTGTATATGTTTTAGCGCTGGTTGTTCGGGTAGTTTTTCACCCAAATGCGGATGTTGTACTAGCAACGCGATGGCTAATCGCAGAGGCGTACCTCGTCCTTTCAACGCTTTGTGCTGACTTGGCTTTTCGGCCATCTTAGTTGAAAAGTTAAATTTTCGCTTAAGCTCATCGGCACCGTTCATTCTTAGCTTGTGTGCTAAATCTTCGAGTAACAGGCTCTGTAATACAGTGTCCTGTACTTTTTCTATGAGTTTAATGGCATTTTTTGCCAATACACTCTTATCTTCATTGCCATAAGTTTTTGTGAGGTTCTCAAACAAAAACTCAGGAAGTGCCATAGCTTGGTCAATTTGCGCTTCAAACGCTTCTTTGCCAATTTGCCTAACCAAGGTATCGGGATCTTCACCTTCAGGAAGAAACATAAATCGAACCTGATTACCTGGTTTCAGCAGCGGCAGTGAAGTTTCTAGTGCGCGCCATGCAGCTTCTTTTCCGGCTTTATCACCGTCATAACAACAGATGACTTCTTTTGCACTACGTAGTAGCAACTGAAATTGATCAGCTGTGGTCGATGTACCTAAAGAGGCTACCGCATAGTCAACATCAAACTGTGCCAGTGCCACTACGTCCATATAGCCTTCAACAATCAAGACTCTTTGTGGTTCGCGGTGACGCTGTTTTAATTCATATAGGCCATAAAGCTCATTACCCTTATGAAATATGGGCGTTTCTGGAGAATTCAAGTACTTCGGTGTACCGTCTCCTAAAACTCTGCCTCCAAAGCCGATGACTCGTCCGCGTCTGTCTCGGATTGGAAACATTAGGCGGTCGCGGAATCTATCGTAGCGTCTGCCACTGTCGTTCTCGATCACCATTCCTGCGGTAAGCAGCTTGTCTTGCGAGTCTTGGTTTTGACGGTAACGGCTGAGTAAGCCATCCCACCCATCGGGTGCAAAGCCGATATTGAAGTGTTCAACCACTTCTTTTGAAAGGCCTCGATGTTCAAGATAATCAAGGACTTTATGTTTGTCTGTGTGTTGCCTTAGTTGGCTTTGAAAGAATAGGCTAGCTTCTTCCATTAACTGATATAAATCGCGACTCAATTCTTGATCGCGTGGCTTCCCTGTACCTTGCTCCCGTGGAACTTCAAGTCCCAATTGTCCGGCGAGTTCTTCAATGGCATCAACAAAGTCGAGTCGGTCATATTCCATGACAAAATCGATGACGTTGCCGTGCGCGCCGCAGCCAAAGCAATGATAAAACTGCTTGTCTCTGCTGACTGTAAAAGAGGGAGATTTTTCGCTATGAAAAGGACAACAGGCAGAGTGGTTTTTACCCGCCTTTTTTAGGGGCACTTTAGGGTCGATGAGATCGACAATATCAGTGCGAGCTACTAGCTCATTAATAAAATCACGAGGTATCGCCATTAGTATTGTTAAATGCCGCCTTGTTACGTGAAATCAAAAGTTTCGTGAAATCAAATTTGGGAATTTCGAAAACAAACAAGCCGTGCAGAAGCACGGCTCATTCATGCAATAAAACTAAAGTTATTTGAGTTTTGCACGGATCATAGCGCCAATTGCCGCCATGTCAGCTCTACCCATTACCTTTGGTTTTAATGCTCCCATTACTTTACCCATATCCGCCATGGTGGATGCTCCCATCTCAACGATGCTTGCATCAACTAACGCAATGACTTCCTCTTCTGAAAGAGGTTGAGGCAAAAACTTTTCTAAAACTAGAATTTCTTCTGCTTCTATCTGCGCTAGTTCGTCACGGCCTGCTGCTTCATATTGAGCAATAGAATCGCGACGCTGCTTTACCATTTTGGTTAAGACCGCTATAGCTTGGTCGTTAGTCAGAGTTTCGCGGGTATCCACTTCAACTTGCTTAACGGCGGCTAGTGCCATACGAATCGTCCCCAAACGCAGCTTTTCTTTCGCGCGCATGGCTTCTTTCATTTGGTCTTTTAGCTGATCAACTAGGCTCATAATGAGATTAGTATAAACGTACGCGACGTGCGTTTTCGCGAGAAAGCTTCTTAGCTAGACGCTTAACTGCAGCGGCTTTAGCACGCTTGCGGCAAGTAGTTGGCTTCTCGTAGAATTCACGAGCGCGAACGTCAGCTAAGATACCAGCTTTTTCACAAGAGCGCTTGAAACGACGAAGAGCTACGTCGAATGGTTCGTTTTCACGTACTTTAATAATTGGCATACGCCATCACCCCTTAGGTGTAGGTTGTATTGAGACAATTACTTGACTCAGATTATTTAAAAATGGTGCGGAATTCTATACCGACTCGCACCCTCTTGTAAACCCCTTAAAGCGATCTGAATAGGGCATATTCGTCGATATTATCCGCAGACCGTGACAGGACTATGGAGTAATTAAAGCACAACAGGTAGAATTAGCGGTAATTATGTCAACCGAAGACGAGAAATAATGCGGGTTTTAGGTATTGAAACATCCTGTGATGAAACAGGAATTGCGGTTTATGACGATGAAAAGGGCTTGCTGTCGCATGCGCTTTACAGTCAGGTTAAATTGCATGCCGACTATGGTGGGGTTGTGCCTGAGTTGGCCTCTCGCGACCATGTTCGCAAAATTGTACCTTTAATACGCCAGGCGTTAGCCGATGCTGACATGACTATCGAGGATATCGATGGTATTGCTTATACCAAAGGGCCTGGACTTATTGGCGCATTATTAGTCGGTGCTTGTGTGGGGCGTGCATTGGCATTTTCCTGGGATAAACCTGCAATTGGTGTACATCATATGGAAGGGCACTTGTTAGCGCCCATGCTGGAAGATGACGTACCAGAGTTTCCGTTTCTTGCTTTGTTGGTTTCGGGCGGTCATTCCATGCTGGTTGGCGTTGAAGGAATAGGCCGCTATGAAGTGCTGGGTGAGTCTGTTGATGATGCAGCTGGTGAAGCATTTGATAAAACCGCTAAATTAATGGGGCTTGATTACCCTGGTGGTCCAAGGTTGTCAAAACTTGCCGCTAAAGGCGTACCCAATAGTTATCGCTTCCCTCGTCCTATGACAGACAAGCCTGGGCTTAACATGAGTTTTTCTGGCCTTAAGACGTTTGCTGCAAATACGATTGCTGCAGAGCCGAAAGATGATCAAACTCGCGCCAATATCGCCTGCGCCTTTGAAGAAGCTGTTGTTGATACCTTAGCGATTAAATGTAAGCGCGCCTTAAAGCAGACGGGTTATAAGAACCTTGTGATTGCGGGCGGCGTGAGTGCGAATACTCGTCTACGCTCATCTTTGAGCGATATGATGCAAGGCTTAGGTGGTAAAGTGTATTACCCTCGCGGTGAGTTCTGTACCGATAACGGCGCGATGATTGCCTATGCCGGTCTGCAGCGTTTAAGAGCGGGTCAAGTTGAAGACCTAGCGGTAAAAGGGCAGCCAAGATGGCCACTCGATACTTTAGAGCCTGTTGATTAAGGTTTTAAAACAAATAAAAAAACGGCGCTCATTGAGCGCCGTTTTTATGACTACAGTATATCTATTAAAATCCGTGGTTAGCGTTACTCACACGGAACCAGCCCGCAATACTGTAACGGTTAACTCCGGTGCGCAGTACTTCGTGGGGGAAGCGTTCGCTTAAAAATACCACCCATTTACCAAATTCAGGCGTAATGGTTGCTAGTTTATTATCGCTTTTATCATATACGATCAATTCACCAGCATGCTCGGGTTGCCAGTCATGGTTGAGGAACAGGACTGAGGTTAAAATGCGATTTCTTGTTCCTTGTAATACATCTGAATGTTTTTGATAAAATGCACCAGGCTCATAAATGGCGTAGTGGCTCTCAAAATCAAATAGTCCTAAAAACAGTCGTTTGTTCATGCCCTCGCGAAGCTGTGTCATGAGTTCAAGGTAGAGTTTGTCTGAAGGGCGCTGTTCTGACAGCCAACGAATTTTATCGCTGCGTATCGTTTCTACGCGTTGCTGTTCGCCACCACGTCCAATCGCCGCAGGTCGAAAGTCGTCCCAAGTGGCACTTTTAGAGCTTTGTAATAACTGCTCACATACAGATAACGGTAGCGCGTCGGACAGAACGATATAGCCGGTTTCAACCAATGCATCGGCAATGGTATCCATCACAGCTTCACTTAATTGTGGAACCATAACAAAAGGTACTCAAAAGGAGAGAACACGATAGCTTTACTGGCAGGCTCAAAGAGGCTGAGCGCTGTATTCGAGGTAGTGTCAGAACGGGTTGCGGCTCGGTCAAGCTAGCAACTCAATCAAAATCGGCGCGGTTATAGTCCGCGATGGATAAAAAGCAATCGCAGCAAGTATAGGTAGCCTTAGTTAAAAAGCAATTTCTAAAATACTCTTTCGTGTAAATAGGTCGTGCAGAAGAAAGCTGAAAGGGGCAGGTACAGAGATTAATCCTAGCGAGCTAATCAATTGTTAAAGGCATTTGTTTTAATATCACGATGGCTTTTTTCGAGAAATCTTAGACTCTTCACCCTTAAGCAGGCGTTTAATATTGTCTTTATGACGAATTACTATCAGCGTCGAGAGCATGGCTACTGGGATAGTAAATCTGTCATCGAGCCACCAGGTGTATACCGGAGCCAGTAACGCGGTACAAATTGCCGCGAAAGAGGAGTAACGTGTGAGTAGAAGGATGACAATCCATGAGCCCATTAACCATAGTGCTAGGTCATGACCGATAGGAGCCATAGCACCGAATGCTGTTGCGACGCCTTTGCCGCCTTTGAAGTCAAAAAAGACTGGGAAAATATGCCCAAGACAGGCGGCAATAGC
Organism: Shewanella sp. 125m-1; assembly: GCF_052977065.1. Classification (NCBI taxonomy): domain Bacteria; kingdom Pseudomonadati; phylum Pseudomonadota; class Gammaproteobacteria; order Alteromonadales; family Shewanellaceae; genus Shewanella; species Shewanella sp. 125m-1. The sequence continues at coordinate 4,210 of NZ_JBRILT010000061.1, read as the reverse complement.
AATCACGCCCAATGCGATAGGGTCGACACCAAGTCTAAAGGCTAAGTATGCGGGAGCGGCGCCTTTTAACATATCGCAAAATAGCACTAACGCGGCAGAACTGGCTCCACCGATCCGTAGCACATTGGTCGCGCCAGGGTTCCCTGAGCCTTGGGTGCGGGGATCGGGAAGACCACGTAGCTTACACACCAAAACAGCACTCGACACTGAGCCTGCCAAATAGGCGCCCAAGATCATGACGATTGTGAGTACAGTTACGGTCAAATTGGTTTCCTTATCCTTCTTAGGGTATCATCGCGCCACATAAAAAATGTGCTTGTGTGTTTTGTTGGTTACAGATGAATTAAACACATAACGAGTACATAAAATATTGTTTGAAATGCTTTGGTCGCAGCCTTGCTCTCATAAGCGACAATTATTTAATAATTCTTTATATAGCGAGAGTTATCCTACTTTGGTTTGGTCTCGTTAGAAAGAGCGTTAGCGTAATATTTCAGCTTTGGGGCGGATTATATCTCTTTTGTTCGTTTTAGCTTATCTGACCTCAGAGTCATTGATTAACGTTTTGGAGACATCATGGATAAAGTACTGATTAGAGAACTGAGAATTGAAACCGTAATCGGGATCTATGAGTGGGAAAAACAGATCCATCAGAGCTTGCTTATCGACTTAGACATGGCTTGGGATAATCGACTTGCAGCAGCAAGTGATGATTATCAGCATGCCCTTTGCTATGAAACGGTGTCGAACCGATTGACAGCGTTGATCACCGAAAAGCCGATAGAGTTAATTGAAACCGTAGCTGAGTTGATTGCAGCTTGTGTGATGAGTGAATTTAATGTGCCTTGGGTCAAAGTTAAAGTGATGAAGCCGGGAGCGGTGCCCACAGCATCTGCAGTGGGTGTCGAGATTGAAAGAGGTTATGCATAGATGGCGAAGATTTTTATCAGCCTTGGTAGCAATATCGAACCTGAACGTCACCTTAAGGCTGCGTTAACCGATCTTAATGACTATTTTGATGCGCTCGAACTGTCGTCAGTATTTGAAAGTGAAGCTGTGGGTTTTGAAGGGACTAACTTTCTTAATATGGTGGTTGCCGCCCAAACTGAGTTACCGATAGCTGAGGTAGTTAGCACTTTTAAACAGATTGAACAGAACCATGGTCGAGTGAAAGGGGCTAAGAAATTTGCCCCAAGAACTTTAGATTTAGATCTATTGCTGTATGACGATACCGTTACAACTCAGCCAATAGAACTTCCAAGAGCGGAGATCCTTTATAATGCCTTTGTTTTATGGCCATTAGCGGAAATTGCTCCCTCTTTAATCCACCCCGTTGTCCAACAGTCGTACCAAGCCCTTTGGGATAACTACGACAAGAGTCAGCAGTCATTATGGCCAGTAGAGTTTAGCTGGTCGAAGTAAACCTTTTTTGATTTAGGATAGTTATGGATACCTTTCAGGTGATTATATTGGCTCTTATTCAGGGTCTCACCGAGTTTTTGCCGATCTCAAGTTCTGCTCACCTTATTTTACCTGCTCAGCTGTTGGGCTGGGAAGATCAAGGCTTGTCGTTTGATGTGGCAGTCAATACGGGATCGCTATTAGCCGTGGTGATGTATTTCCGCCGCGAGCTGTTATCAATGTTTACTGCTTGGACAGGCAGTATTGTTACAGGTAAGCAAACCCAAGAAAGTAAGTTATCTTGGTGGATTATTTTAGCGACTATTCCTGCTGTAATTGTTGGTTTTAGCGCAAAAGGTTTTATCGAAACCCATTTTCGCAATATGGAAGTGATTGCAGCCACCACCATTATTTTTGGTCTATTACTGTGGTGGGCAGATAAAATGCAGCGTGAAGGGTTTAATGAGTTTCAAGTCGGCTGGAAAAAAGCCCTTGTGATTGGTATTGCACAGGCGATGGCGCTTATACCAGGTACCTCACGTTCTGGTGCTACGATTACCGCAGCCTTGATGCTAGGATTAAGTCGCGAAGCCGCGGCACGTTTTTCATTTTTGATGTCGGTACCTGTGAGCTTAGGCGCTGCGATTTTGGTCACTAAAGATCTGCTCGATAGCGGTCAAGTTATCGATTACCAAGCACTGGGTTTGGGTATCGTGGTGTCATTTATAGCGGCATACATCTGTATCCATTACTTTTTGAAGATCATAAGTAAGATGGGTATGACACCATTTGTGATTTATCGCCTCGCTTTAGGTGCGGTGTTATGTGGCTTTATCTTTCTGTAAATAGATAAAGTCACCCTATAATTTAAGCATTCAAGCTAATTGATGAGCGTGTTATGAATAGTATTTATCTTTGTCCTGTATGTCAGTCACCCTTTATGGTGCATGAAGAGTCGAAAGGCTTGCACTGTGAAAACAAGCATCACTTTGACATCAATGAGCAAGGCTACTGGGTGTTTAGCCAACCCAAAAAACCTAAAGCAGACTCACGCGCAGTGATGCGTGCTAAGCGCTATGTACTTGAGTCGGGGATCTATATTCCGCTAGCACAAGCGATTGCCAAGGTTATTGCTGAGTTACCTCAAGTTATCTCCGCAGAGGCCTTGTCTCAGCTGGACTTTGATTGTGGTGATGGTTACTTCTTGCGTACGGTAAAGGGCATTTTGTCTGAGTTAAAGCCCGAGCTGTCATTAACCCAAACGGGTATCGGTGAAGCTGAGAATGCCATATTTGCTGCTGCTAAAGCGGAGGCGAGTCCTACCTATATCGTTTCAACGTTGAAGCACTTACCTTTTGCCAATGAAAGCTTTGATTTGGTCACGTTGATCGATAAGCAGTTAAAAGGCAAAGAGTTGACTCGTGTACTGAAGCAAGATGGCGTGATACTGCAAGTGGCTGCGGGTCCTAGGCATTTATGGCAAATTCGTGAGTTTATCTACCCAGACTTATCTGAAAAGCCAGTTAGTGATAATTTACCTAAAGAGCTTGAGTTGCAGCATAGTGAGCGCTTATCTCTTACGGCAAGTGTATCGGGCGAACAGGCAATAGCACTACTTGAAATGACACCGTATGCATGGCGTGCGAATGATAAGGTGCGTCATCAAATTCAACATGCTCAGTTTGATACATTAGAAATCGACTTTGTTATTAACGTGATGACTAGAAAATAATCTGTGCTCAGGTTAACCTTTGCTTATTCAACTAATCGGAAACTGAAAAACTGATGATGCGTAATTTGCTGTTGTTCATCTTGGCATTTTTGCCACTGACTTCATTTGCCAATGTTTATTCAATTCCTCAAGATGGCAGTCGCCTAGTTGGGGAGTTGCAAGAGCACGTCGTACAGAAGGGGGACTTCTTCCAGACGATTTCAAAACAATACAATATCGGTATTTTGGAATTGATGGAGTCTAATCCTGGCGTTGACCCATTTTTGCCAACACCTGGTAGCCGTTTATTGATCCCAACGCAAATGTTACTGCCTGATGTGCCTCATAAAGGTGTGGTGATTAATTTAGCTGAGCTGCGTTTATATTACTTCCCTAAAGGCGGTAAAGAAGTGCATGTGTTCCCTGTGGGAATTGGCCGTATTGGCCGAGAAACACCTGAAATGGTCACTAAGATCAAGTCACGTATTCCTAATCCAAGTTGGACACCGCCTGCTAGTATTCGTAAAGAGCACTTAGAGGAACTTGGCGAAGAGTTACCTCGTGTGGTTCCCGCTGGGCCGGATAACCCATTAGGTAAGTTTGCCATTCAGCTTTCTTATGGCGACGGCAGCTACCTTATTCACGGAACAAACAAAGACTTTGGCATCGGCATGCGTGTTAGTGCAGGCTGTATTCGTCTCAATCCTGATGACATTGAATGGTTGTTCGATAAGGTAAAATACGGTGACCAGGTTACGATTATCAACGAAACCGTTAAAACATCGACAGAACCTGATGGACGTCAATTAATCGAGGTGCATTCGCCACTTTCAACGGCTAACGGTGGCAGTGATAAGGTCCGTGAAATGAGTCGTGGTGTGGTTGAGTTTATTGGTAAAGAAGACGTAGATTACAGCAAAGCCAATGATGCGTTACTGACTCAAGCTGGGATCCCGGTGAACATTCAAAGCTAATCGTAAAGTTGATTATTGATTGGTACTATTTTAAAGGCGTCCATATTGGGTAATGCCGATCATTTAGCAGTTTATTGATCGGTTGACCGATCTTTATAAGATGGCAAAATCCGAGTGTTTTTAA
>NZ_JBRILT010000060.1:0-26718 GCF_052977065.1 Shewanella sp. 125m-1 | reverse complement strand
TCATGAGTATATGCCTATCCTTGACTCTTTTTAGAGTACAGTTTGATAAGCAGTTACACAAAGTTAGTTACAGTCTCAATCTCGTTATTAAAAGTGTATGCATTAAGCCTTGTATCCACAGCAAGGCTCAGTATTTAGTATTTAGTATTTAGTATTTTCTATAACAGCAACCTCATTTGCCATTCTCCTCAATAACGCCCAAAAACTCCACTTAGACCACCAAAGTTCAATAATCGTACTCTTAAATAACCGCCCTCATACCTAATCATCTTAAATAACCAAACTCAAAATAATTGCTCTGCCATCATTAATCGACCTCCTATCATTAACCTCCTCGCAGTAATGTTGCGAGCACTACCTCCCTATAAATACTCTATTTTTATTCACTATTTTTGCAGCGATAATGAAAATTCTTCAATTAGAACAGTTTTTCAATTAAATCACTTGTAATAAACCAAGGGTTTTATATGATGAAAATACATTCAGTTTGAATGTTTGCCGAGCAATTTAATACTGTAGTTAGTTTTCTAACAGCATTTTTCGGCATTTCACGAGTGAAGATTACCGTCTGAGCTTAACTATTAGAGCGATTACCGTCGCTGTATCGAGATACTGCATACCGTCGCGGTAACTTAAGAGGAAGTATTATGGAGAAGTTATCTGGCGCCAGTATGGTTGTCCGTTCTCTTATTGATGAAGGTGTAAAACATATTTTTGGCTATCCAGGCGGATCTGTTCTGGATATCTATGACGCGCTGCACGAAAAATCCAATATCGAACATATTCTAGTACGTCACGAACAAGCTGCAGTGCATATGGCTGATGGTTACGCCCGTGCAACTGGCGAGGTTGGTGTGGTACTTGTGACCTCCGGACCGGGTGCAACCAATACCATTACCGGCATCGCAACCGCGTATATGGACTCTATTCCATTAGTTGTTATTTCAGGCCAGGTACCCAGTAATCTTATTGGTAATGATGCATTCCAAGAATGCGACATGATTGGTATTTCACGCCCAGTGGTTAAACACAGCTTTTTGGTCACCGATCCAAGAGACATTCCAGCCATTATCAAAAAAGCGTTTTATATCGCCTCAAGTGGTCGCCCAGGACCGGTAGTAGTTGATGTTCCAAAAGACTGTATGAACCCGGCGATTTTGCATGATTATCAATATCCTGAAGATATCAGCATGCGCTCATATAACCCAACGACAACCGGACACAAAGGTCAAATTCGTCGTGGCCTACAAGCGCTACTTGAAGCTAAGAAGCCAGTACTTTATGTCGGTGGTGGTGCGGTAATTTCTGGTTGCGATGCACAAATTCTTGCTTTATCAGAAAAGCTTGGGATCCCAGTGGTAAGTACACTAATGGGTCTAGGCGCCTTTCCTGGAACCCACAAAAATAGTGTCGGCATGCTAGGTATGCATGGCTGCTATGAAGCCAATATGGCCATGCATAATAGCGACCTTATTTTTGGTATTGGTGTACGTTTTGATGATCGTACGACCAATAATGTTGAAAAGTACTGTCCAAATGCCAAAATTTTACATATTGATATTGACCCCTCTTCAATCTCAAAAACAATTCGGGTCGATATTCCTATTGTAGGCTCTGCCGAAAAAATCCTAGACGATATGCTCAAGCAGATCGAAACCAACGACTATGGTATTACCGATCCAGGTGCCAATGATTCGTGGTGGAGTGATATTGCCAAGTGGCGAGCTGTTGATAGCCTTAAATATTCAACGAATGACCAAAAAATCAAACCGCAACAGGTCATCGAAGCCGTGCATAAGCTAACTAACGGTGATGCCTATGTCGCATCAGATGTTGGCCAGCATCAAATGTTTGCAGCGCTGTACTACCCGTTTAATAAGCCACGTCGCTGGATCAACTCTGGTGGCCTAGGAACTATGGGCTTTGGTCTACCTGCCGCGTTAGGCGTTAAACTCGCAATGCCAGATGAAACCGTTATCTGTGTTACCGGTGACGGCTCAATTCAGATGAATATTCAGGAGCTTTCTACCGCGCTACAATATGATATTCCGGTGATTATTATTAACCTAAACAATCACTTTTTGGGTATGGTTAAGCAGTGGCAGGATATGATCTATGCAGGCCGTCACTCACAGTCTTACATGGACTCAGTACCTGATTTTGCCAAGATTTCTGAAGCGTACGGCCATGTAGGAATGACGATTAGCAATCCAGCTGACTTGGAAGCAGGTCTTATAAAAGCACTCAGCATGAAAGACAAACTGGTGTTTATGGATATTCATGTCGATGAGACCGAGCACGTACATCCAATGCAGATCCGTGGTGGTGCAATGAATGAAATGTGGCTAAGTAAAACGGAGAAAAGCTAATGCGTCGAATTATATGTGTATTACTTGAGAACCAATCCGGCGCCCTTTCACGCGTTGTAGGACTATTTTCACAGCGCGGATATAACATTGAGACCCTAACGGTCGCGCCAACAGAAGACAAAACCTTGTCAAGATTGACCGTTACTGTAAATGCTGACGAATATGTACTCGAGCAAATAGAGAAGCAGTTACATAAGCTTATTGATGTACTTAAAGTCTCTAACATTACCGAATCAGCACATGTCGAGCGTGAACTGGCATTGATAAAGGTAAAGGCGCACGGTGACAACCGTGAAGAAGTGAAACGATTAGCCGATATTTTCCGCGGCCAAATTGTTGATGTCACTCAAAGTCTTTATACTGTGCAATTAATTGGTACAACAGAAAAACTCGATGCTTGTATTGCGGCGCTAGCAGATGTGACCAAGGTGGTTGAGATCTCTCGCTCAGGTGTTGTCGGTCTTGCCCGCGGTGAAAAGGCGATGAAAGCATAGTCTGTGTTCATTTGTAGTGACTAAATGCATCATCCAATTTAGGACGCGCATCACCCAATAGTAAAAGGGAGCCAATTGGCTCCCTTTTTAAATGCAGTTATTGGATGTGACCTATTGAATAGGCTATATGAGTTCGCGCGATTACTCTGCGTCGAGTAATCTCGTGCTAGCGATTTCAATCTTTCTTGGTTTCATCGCTTCAGGGATCTCACGCTTCAGATCAATATTCAACAAGCCGTTCTCTAAGTTTGCGCCAACCACAGTAACATAGTCTGCTAGTTGGAAGGTACGCTCAAAACCGCGCTCAGCTATGCCTTGATAAAGGTACTTACGAGTTTCTTTCTCTTCAGCCTTTATGCCCTTCACTAACAGCTTGTCGCCTTCACTGGTAATATCAAGTTCTTGCATCGTAAAGCCCGCTACGGCCATAGTAATACGGTAACGATGTTCATTTATCAATTCGATATTGTATGGAGGGTAACCGGAATTGCCTTTATTAGATGCCGCGTGTTCTGCAAGTTGAGCTAAGCGGTCGAATCCAATAGCGCTGCGGTATAGTGGGGTTAAGTCGTAGTTTCTCATGGGTATATCCTTGTATTAAGCAATATAAAAGTATGTTGGCCGACACGTGTCGCACCGATTGTGAAGCGCTAATTCGCGCTTCTTATTTAAATGTTGCCCCGAAGGCACAACTTTTAAATAGTTTGTTTAGGCCCTCATTGAGCGACCTTATTACTAATATGTGGATGTAAAAATGGTTTTTCAAGTGATGAGATGAAAGATAGTGAAATTAATAAAAAAGCCAGTCACGAATGACTGGCCTTCTTTTACACTAAGATCACTTGCGCCTAAATGATTAAAATCAGAATTAAGCGTACTTACTTAGCATTAGTTTGTAGCTGGACACCCCTTAACTTCAACACCGTTGTTCATGTAAACAAGCTTACCAGGAACAGGTGCGTAATCAGCAGCTTTAACTGTTGGGTTAGCAACAAAGAACTCACGTAATGCTGCAGCGTCAGTAATTTGAGTCGACTCAACATCAATCACAGGGTAATCATCACCACCAGCAGCACTGAAGCTAATGACTGAGAACGAGTATGTGTCAGTTAAGCTAAAGCCTTTGTTATTGATATCAGTAATATCAACTTCACCAGCAGCACAATCAACCGTCATAGAGATGTTATCAAGCTGAGCATATGCGCCAGAACCCGCAGTCTTAGTGGCAACAACATTTAAGTAGTCTTTTACTTCTGCGCCAGTCATGGTTGCTCTAGTTACGAAGTTACCAAATGGCTGAACAGTCAGTACATCGCGGTAAGTGATCTCACCAGCAGCGATTGAATCACGTACACCACCAGAGTTCATTACACCAAAGTCAGCATTAACTAAGTTAAATGTTCTATATGCGTGACCCAGTAAGTGACCTAAATTAGTTTGCTCTGCACGAACAACATTACGATCACCTTCAAGTTTAGCGTCAGTTGCCGAGATAACTTCATCAAGCAACTCTTGACCTTGTTGCTGGAATGGCTTCAATACAGAAGTAACAACTGGATCTGGTTCAATCTCTTCACCAATATTCACGTAAACACTGTTACCGTTTTCATCTTTAACAGTTTCACCATTCTCATCTTTTAACTTAGTTTTTAAGTTAATTGGAATAAGTTTGTAACTCGCAAGCTGCAGCTCACCGTTAAAGTATTCAAAATCGGCGCGACCAACATACTTACCCCACTCGTGGGCTTGCATGATGTAAGTACCATTTTGTTGATCAGGTTTACACTCATCACCTGGAGTAAAGTCAGCATATTCATTGCCTTCCATACATACAGGGTTTTGTGAGTGACCACCGATAATCGCTTGCAATTGACCAGCCTCTAACGAGCGAGCTAGCGTTACATCACCAGGTGCCTCACTACCATGGCTACCATCGGCGTAATGGCCCATGTGTGTAGTTGCAAAAATCAGATCAACGGTTTCATTGGCTTTAATTTCGGCGATCGCCTTCGTGATCTCTTCTTCAGGGTCGGCGAAATGGATCTTAGCGACATTGTCCGGGTTAACTAGCTTAGCTGTATCTTTGGTTGTTAGACCGATAACGGCAATTTTAACACCATTAACTTCAAATACTTTATATGGGTCAAAGTAACGCTCATCAGTCACGTTACCTTCATCATCTTTGTGATAAATATTAGCCGCTAGCATTGGGAAGTCAGCTAGCTTTGCTTGCATACCTAACACAGATAAATCGTTATCAAACTCATGGTTACCAAGTGCCATAGCATCATAACCAAGTAAATTCATACCAACGAAATCAGGTACTGCGTCCTGCATATCTGACTCTGGTACACCAGTATTGATGTCACCACCAGACAATAGAATGGACTCACCGCCGTTTGCTTCAACTTCTGCACGGATCTGCTCGATAAGCGTCATACGTGCGGCCATACCGTACTCGCCTTTGCTGTTTTCCCAGAAGCGACCGTGGTTATCATTCGTATGCAAAACAGTAAACTTACTACAAGCGTCACCAGCTTCTGCACATGTCTTAGGTGAAGAATCGTTATTATCACTACCACAAGCCGTTAACGCTGTAACAACAGCCGTCGCGACGAGTCCTTTTAGTAAAATCTTATTCATTACAATCAACCCCTTGATTATTTTTTATATTTTGTAATTTTATCGTTATCTAGCAAAAGGCATCATTTCCTTTTGCGCCAAGCCATCTTATCAAAGCTTAGGCGTAATTTGTGTCACAATTATTACACATCGTGATCTAAGCGACTCTTTTATATACAAATTATGACAGAGATAGTTCTAACCAAAAAACAAGGGGGATAGCAACAAGGGGAATAAACCAAGCGGGTAGAAATATTGGCAGTAAATAGTAAAATAAAGTCAAACAATACATAAGATTATGCATAAGGCGTAAATTATCGGATTATCCTCAATAGCGAACAGGCCTAACGATAAAACATCGACAAGACCTGCTCAAAAAAGCATCGAACAGATTTTATTTTGCGTTTGGTAGGACTTGCTGTAACCAAATAGAGATGTCACGTAACTGCTCAGGCAACACATTATGCGCCATTGGGTAGGTTTTCCATTGGGTGTTAAAACCTGCTTTATTCAACAATTCATGTGCTGTTGCGCCTGCAGTGACGGGAACGACATCGTCATCTATGCCGTGATGCTGAAGAATTGGCGTCTCTTGGTTTACACCTGAGATCCCATCTGGCAAAGAGTCACCACTGGGTAAATAACAAGACAGAGCCATGATCCCGGCTAATTTCAGGGGTAACCTCAAGCCAGTGTATAAACTCATTACGCCACCTTGGCTAAACCCAGCTAACACAATATTGTCTGTTGAAATGCCCAATGCGACCTGTTCTTCAATTAAACCGATGATCGCTTGTTCACTCTGTTTTACACCAACCATGTCAGCCCGATCATGCAAATCCATACTCTTAATGTCATACCAGGCACGCATGACATAACCACCGTTAATTGTCACCGCTTGCTCTGGTGCATGGGGAAAAACAAACCGTATACAATGATCATTACCTAATCCCAGCGCGGGGACAACAGGAGCAAATCCTGCACCTGAATCTCCTAAGCCATGTAACCAAATGACACAGGCTTTGGCTTCTCGGGTGGGTTCAATGGTAATACGCTCAAGTTTGGAGTCTGACATAGTGTCCCTTTGCAATTAGAATTGTTAAATAGGCAGTGATAATACCAGCCTACAATCCGTTAGCCTATAGTGACTCTGACCCAAGTTTACAACTCAAGCTGATAAAATCATAAACCATAAAGCCTTAATTATGTTCACAGTTTTAGAATGGTTAATCCTATTTTATCGACTTTATTTATCACTATTTAGCACATAAGCTTGTTAGGTGAATAATCAAAAATAAGGCAGTATTCAAGATGGGTCTTCTTCAAAACGGACGATGGGTAGATCAATGGTACTCAACTAAAGATAACGATGGCCAATTTCAGCGCCAGGAGTCAAGCTTTCGTCACTGGATCACCGCCGATGAACAGACTATTGATTCAAGGCTTGTCCCCTTTAAAGCCGAAAAGAATCGTTATCATTTATACGTATCACTGGCCTGCCCCTGGGCACATAGAACGCTCATTTTTCGTAAACTGAAAGGTCTTGAAGACATCATCAGTCTGAGCATTGTTGAACCGCATATGCTCAGTAACGGCTGGGAATTTGCTGGTGATAAACAAAGTGAGCTTGCCCTGCATATTGATGGTGCAGACAAAGACACACTTAATCAAACCGACTACCTTTACCAGATCTACCAAAAGGCCCAAGCCAACTATAATGGTCGCGTTACCGTGCCCGTATTATGGGACAAACAGAACCAAACGATTGTCAGTAACGAATCATCAGAAATAATACGCATGTTAAACAGCGAGTTTGATCATTTAACGGGTAACACTAAAGATTTTTACCCTGCACATCTGCGTCAACAAATTAATGAGCTCAATGACTTTATTTACCCGGCAATTAATAACGGCGTTTACCGTGCAGGTTTTGCTACCACGCAAACGGCTTACAATGAGGCTTATAACGATCTGTTTAATGCACTAGATAAAATTGAATTGTTACTCGAAAACAAACGCTATTTAACCGGCTCAGAGCTCACCGAAGCCGATATCAGGCTGTTTACCACGCTCATTAGGTTCGATGCTGTTTATGTTGGCCATTTTAAAACCAATAAAACACGCATTGTTGATTACCCCAACCTTCAGGGATATTTAAAAGACATCTATCAGCTACCAAAAATAGCTGAAACCGTTAATTTTGAGCATATTAAACAACATTATTACTTTAGCCATGACACGATAAACCCAAGCCGAATTGTGCCCAACGGGCCTGAATTGGATTTAATGTCTGCTCATGGTCGAGGCTAATATCGAAACGATAATAAATTACAAAAGAGTCATGTAAAGCTCAACGGAACTGGCGAATGAGTTTATTCGCCGATCCCCAGCTCCTGCATTATTTGTTGCAATTGCTCAGTTGAATCTAATTTGATATTCCACCGCACTGCGCCAGCATCAGCAACAAGTATCAAAGCATCCTGGTGAAATTTAATGTCATCAACCATAGCATATAGCTGACAGCCATTTTCTAAACGCACTTGAATTTCAAAAGGTGAAACAACCAATTTCCCGGCGCTAAAGTGAATAATCATAAGGGGTAGCATCTCTAAAAACTACAGGTTTAAAACAATATGTTTTAAACTACACGTTTTAAAATAACAAAAAAGCCCAACCAATGTTGGGCTCAGAACGGCTGATTGCGATTGCGCCAGCTTCTAGCTTAGTGGTGGTGACCACCTTTACCGTGGGCATGACCATGAGCAATCTCTTCATTGGTCGCATCACGTACGTCGATCACTTCAAGATCGAAAGTCAATTCACGGCCTGCTAGTGGGTGGTTAACATCCACAGTTGCCATGAACTTGCCCACTTTAATAATAGTGACTTGACGTTGACCTTCATCGGTATTGATCAGTGCACGCATACCTGGCTTCCATACCGACGCACCTTGAAGGTGCTTAACAGAAACACGCTGCTCAGCATCGTCATTTCGCTCACCATAAGTTTCACTCGCAGGCAGCGTTACAGAGAATTTAGCACCAACGTCTTTACCGGTCAGAGCATCTTCAACACCAGGCATCATGTTGTCATGGCCATGAAGGTATGCAATAGGGTCTAAACCTTCATTGGTTTCTAATACTTCGCCCTGCGAATCACGTAATGTGTAGTTAAACTGCACGACTGAATCATCTTTAATGCTCATGGTATTCCTTAACTCTAATTTTGTGGCCGCAGCTTAGCAAAACTCGCCTTAAGCCTCTAGTGTTATCTAACTAGATAAAATAAAGATGCATTCGTTTTGAATACATCTTTGTCAAAATTAAATAAATTCACTCACTTTGAACTGGGGTTACTTTACTTAGTTTTGGCTTACTTAATCGGTATCTGACTTAACTGATAACTGACTTAACGGATAATTTACTTAACCTTCAGCGCCTTAAAAGTCGCTTCATCAGGATAACCATCGGCGACAAGCCCTTGACTCTTTTGGTAAGCCTGCAGCCCTTTTACAGACTTAGCGCCCAATATGCCATCAGGCTTACCAACATCATAACCTAAACTATTAAGTTGAACTTGTAGCTCTTTAACGCGAGATCGACTTAAGCTTGGCATCTTAGGTGGTGCAACCTTTAACGCTACGGCACCATTAATTCTATCAGCAAGATGGCCTACCGCTATCGCATAAAATGTCGAACGATTCCAGCGCATAATCACATCAAAATTGTCGTAGCCGAGAAATGCAGGGCCGGTATGACCTGATGGTAAATAAAGTGCAGCTTGCATGTCGGGTGTACTCAGCGGCGAGCCGTTAGTTTGAGTAATACCCAGTTCGGCCCATCGAACAAGAGGCTGCGCTTCAGCCTTACCCAAATGGGCATAAGAGAAGTTGGCTGGCAAGGTGACTTCCCTCCCCCAACGCTCATTGCGCTTCCAACCAAGATTTTGTAAAAAGTTAGCAGCTGAGGTCAACGCATCTTCGGTGCTATTCCACAGGTCAGCTTTACCATCCCCATTACCGTCAACCGCATATTTTGCATAAGCAGAAGGCATAAATTGTGTATGACCCATAGCACCAGCCCACGAGCCGACCATGTCTGTTTCAGCAAAGTTATAGCGCTCTTTAAGCTTTAGCGCCTGCATTAACTCGGTAGTGAAATACTGACTACGTCTAGGATCGCAGGCTAGTGTTGCTAAAGAATCAAGAACTGACATCTTGCCTTTATAGGAGCCAAAATTCGTTTCTAGCCCCCAAAATGCTAAAAGATATTGAGGCGGAATGCCGTACTCTTTTGCCAGTTTATCTAACAAGACCTTATGTTCTTGATAGAGCTTGCGACCTTGCTCCACACGCCAATCGGTAACACGTTTAGTAAAGTAGTTCTCAAACGACTGGCTAAACTCTGGTTGTTTTTGATCAAGCTCTATGACTCTTGGCACGTATTTAACGTTTGCCAACGTCGTATCGATAGTGTGTTGTGATATACCTTGAGCTTTTGCGGTTTGTTGTAGCTCAGCAACACAGCTTGCCCAATTAGGCTGTTCAGACGTTGCGTATACAGCTGAACTTGTAAGTAGAAGCGCTGTAGCCAGGGGGATTGATTTAAACAATAGAAGACTCCCAAAATGAATGACTGTAACGTACAAAATGACGTGGCTTGATTAAACTTACCTTAAACTCGCTTCATCTTGGCTGAAATTCATTCAAGCATTGAGCCTTGAGTGACTTCTTAAGAGTTTTCGCGAGGTTTTAGCAAGCCTTGTAAAATAGCATACTATGCTAGCAGCATAATATAGACTAAATTCACGCTAATATTACGCCGAAATGACGAATGTGTAGCAAATGCTTAAATTGCGACCTAAAGTCGCTGATATAAGATACTGTTGCTATATTCAGCTAGAGATAATTACCTTAAATGACTTGCTAAAATGCTAAGCCAGTTGCAGACTAATACACATTGAAATATGGCTTATTTACACCTAACCAAACAAGAGATTAATCATGACTGAAATGACTCCAGCAGTAGAAAGTTTCATCAATAACGTAAAACAATCCCAGGTTGTTTGGGGCCTTCAAGATGAAACCGGTGAAGGTTGGGTAGTCTGTGACTCGTCTGAATACGAAGCCACTGATGTGATGCCTTTATGGTCTGAAGAAGCTCAAGCCAAAAGTCACTGCACTGACGAATGGGAAGGTTACCAAGCAGTAGCCATCACTCTTGAAGAGTTTTTAGAATTCTGGGTGAGTGATTTAAATGACGACGGTGTATTAATTGGCGTTGACTGGATTGCCGATCAAGACTGTCAAGAAGTCGACCCAATCGTATTGGCTACATCGCTAGTCGATGTTGAAAAAGAGTAATAAACAACCTCTTTTTGTACTGACCAAGTTATTGCTACATCAAAGCGCACAATCTAATCCATTGTGCGCTTTGTTTTATCATGAAGGAAAATATCCCGTGTCGCAGATAACCCCATTAATCGATATCCCGTTTGATCGCAGACATCATTGCTGGTTTTGTGGCGAGCCAAGCAATCAAGAGTGGGGCTATCTAAAAGAAACCTATACTCCGCACCCTTCCCTAACAGTTCCTTGCTGTAGCGAATGCTTAAGGCTGGCTAAACAGCATAAGCTCACCTCTATTTGGGACTGTAAAATGGCCGTTAAAGACGAGTTAATGCGGATCTATGAGAAGCACTTAGCCATTGGGGTCAATTGGACCAAGCAAGAACTTGAAGAGTCTGAGTTTGAAGATAAAGTCTTTGGTGGCTTTAAAAAGAGCGGCTGGATGATGTATGAAATCGCCCGAGACAGAGTCAATTATAGCGGCTGGCCGTTAAGTTTAAACGGTGTAGTAATTGATGACTACGGCTATGATGCCTCATTTAGTTTCGATGGCGTTAATTATCGCTCAGTAAGCCAGGCCATCGCATTTTATGCCAAACAATTCACCTTAGATAAACGGTTTTTAGAAGATGTTGTCGCCATCGTGGGTAAAGAGAGATTCGGTTTTGCCGTTCGTATCGCACAAATTAATATCGCCGCCGTACCAGAGCTAAAAAAGCAAGTATTGGGCGACTTAAGAGAAGAGCACGCAGACTAACAAGCAAACTTGTTAATCTTAGTGCTCGATTGCACTAGCTGAAACTAGCCCATTAATGTCTCTCTTAATTTATCCTGTACCACTTCTACGAGTAAGTCCGGTTGAAATTTTGAAATAAATCGATTACAACCGACTTTCTCGACCATCGCATTATTAAAGCTACCACTCAATGAGGTATTTAACGTAATAAACAAGTCTGCCATACGTTTATCGCTGCGCACTTCATGAGTGAGCTTATATCCATCCATTTCGGGCATTTCAGCATCGGTGATCAGCATTAAAATGTGATCGGTTATCACTTTGCCTTCGTCACACCATTTTTTTAGCTGATTGAGTGCCACAAGGCCATCAGTGGCCTCAATGACTTCAATCCCTAGCTGCTCAAGCGTCTCACGTACCTGCCTTCTTGCCGTAGCAGAGTCATCGGCAATCAGTACTTTACGCCCGCTCATTGACGGCAACAGCTGCTCATCGAGCACACCATCCGATAATCTAATGTCGTAATGTATAATCTCAGCAAGCACTTTTTCAACATCGATTATTGACACCAACTCTTGCTTATCTTGGTACTCAATTCGCGTTATTGCAGTTAAATAATTATCTCGTCCAACCGTTTTTGGTGGCGGTATAATATCCCCCCAAGTCAGATTAACGATATGCTCGACTTTATCCACTAAAAAGCCTTGTACCGAGCGGTTATACTCAGTAACGATAAGATTACTCTCAGGCTGTATGACTGACGGACGAAACCCTATCGCCTTACGTAAATCAATAACGGGTATAGATAGACCTCGAAGGTTCGCGACGCCAATAATACTACTGTGGCTACCAGGCATTGCACTTAGAGGTGGTACTTTAACGACTTCCTTGACCTTAAAAACGTTAATGGCAAACAGCTGAGTCGCACTTATTCGAAATAATAATAACTCGAGACGATTTTCACCGACCAGCTTGGTTCGTTGATCGACACTTGCCAACATTTGAGCCATGAGCATCCCTTAATCTATAATTCTTTGCCTATGATTATAATGATTTATACGCTTAAATCATTTGTCTATGCCACAGAAAAGCGATCTAAATATCAACATCATCAGACAAACTGATAACGCTGCTAAGTTATTTATGTTTAAAGCGCAGAAAGTCTGCTAAAAAATTGATCGAGGAAATGGGTAATGCCGTATAGGACATTAGTTTCCTAAGGCATCAATTATCATGAAATTACCACTTTTCCCTCTCCAAATATGTATTTTACCCGGTGGCTTTACTCAGCTACGAATTTTCGAACCTAGATACCTACGGCTCGTTAAAGAATCATTGCTAGATAACTCTGGGTTCGGTGCTTGTATGTTAGACATTGATAACAAAACCTTGCTCCCCTTGGGAACGCTTTGCAAAATAGTGGACTTCGAAACCTTAGAGGGGGGGTTACTAGGGGTAACCATAAAAGGCATTAAGCGCTTTGAGCTCGGCACTTATGTCATAGAGGCTGACGGACTAAAAAAAGGACAGGCTACCTTGCTGCCTTCATGGCACTCGCAGCCTGTAGAAGAGCAACAAAAAAAGTACACGACAATATTAAAAGAGATATTAACTGAATATCCAGAACATTTGCGACATTATAAAAATGAAAATTTTAACGACCTAACATGGGTCTGCCAGAGATGGCTCGAGATTTTGCCACTGCCTCTAGCGGACAAACAGTACTGTATTGCAGCCAAGGATCACCTGTTAGCCTTATCAATGATAAACGATGTCATAAAATAAATTGATCCTATTTTTAATCCTTTCCGTATCTATCTAAAACATCTTGATCGGCAACTATTGATTAACAACTAACTAATAGTGCCCTTTTCATAACAGAGTGAGAATAATGCAAAATATTCAATCACAACGTTACCAAAGTGGTTATGATAAAGCTTATGTTCAGCAAACTAAGCAAACTAAGCAAACTATGGATAATACCAACCCAGACGATCTGCTAGCTCAGCTCACAGAACATCTCGTTAACGTTGCCACTGATCGTGACAAGCAAGCCTATGCGCACTTATTTAGTTATTTTGCGCCCAAGATTTTAAACTTTGGCAGCCAAAAGCTTTCAACCCAAGGTCTTGCCATGGATTTAGTGCAAGAAACCATGACAACCGTATGGACCAAAGCGCACCTCTTTAACGCTGAGAAAGGTTCAATTACCACCTGGGTATTTACTATCATGCGAAATCGCTGCTTTGATATGTTGCGTAAAGTTCAACACAACAAAGAAGACACTTTTGCAGATGATATTTGGCCTGTATTTGACTCTGCTGAAGCCTGCGAGCATGAAGATCACATACTTACTGCCAAGTTATTAAAACACGTAGACGACTTACCACCTCTTCAAAGACAAGTGGTCAAGGGAATATATTTACAAGAGCTAAGCCAACAAGAACTTGCGAGTAAATTGAGCGTACCGTTAGGAACGGTAAAGTCACGACTTAGGTTAGGCCTCGTCAAGCTGAAAGGTATCTTGGAGAAACACTATGATTAAATTCCACCCCAAAGATGAAATGTTGATCTTGCATGCACAGGGACAACTACATTTAGGCTTAGCAACCGCCGTTTCGGCTCATTGTGAACTATGTGCTGTGTGTAATAAAAAACTAAAAAACTACACCGAACAACAAGCTCAAATGAGTTTAGCTACGTCTGCAAACTCTGAAGCTGGAGCTTTTGCATCGATGGATTTTAGCGACATGCTAAATCAAATTACAAGATTAGCCCCAGTCATAAATGTCACAACCAAAACAAGTAATGATTCAAAAACCGTCGTTGAAGTTAAGGGGGTTAAATTTGCACTACCGCGCGCTTTTAAGCAACAAGCGGGGAAATCATGGAGTGGATTTGGCAAGATAAGCCGTATGCGACTCGATGCTGATGAAGGCAGTGCTAGAGCAAGTTTATTGCATATCGATGCAGACGGTGAGATCCCTGAACACACCCATACAGGTCAGGAGATAACTTTGCTTCTTGAGGGGACTTTTGAAGATGAGTTTAGTCAATATGTACCTGGTGATTTTATTGAGTTAGATGCTAACCATCAACACTCGCCTAAATCAATGACAGGCTGTTTATGCTACACGGTTGTCGATGCTCCGCTGCATTTTACTAAAGGTATTAGCAAAATACTCAATCCAATTGGAGAGCTCATTTATTAATGATGCTTACTGTCAATCAGCAATAAAAAAGGTCACTTTAAGTGACCTTTTTTATTGCGCGAGCATCATAGTGCAGAGCGGGACCATTGTTTAAAAATAGCTTAGATATAGTTTAGATATAGTTTAGAAAAATAGTGTAGAACCTTAAGCTAACCCTGAGCCGCAGCAACAGGTACCACAGGCACTATTCTTGAGCCATGTTCAGCGACAATATTCATAATGCCAAAATGAAGTTCTTCTGAAACTAACTGAAACTCGGCAAAGTCAGTGGTGCCAATATAAGCAAATACATTTAATTGCAAACCATACAAGCCAAAACCTTTAAACGTAACCCTGAGCGGGCTCTCCTCTACTTTCTCATGTTGTTCAAGCAAGGTACGGATATCATCAATAATATTATGGATCTGCTCGGTTGTGGTGCGATAATCCAAACGGATATCTGTTTTTAGTCTTATTTTTTCTCGCTCAGAGATATTCTCGATATCCATTTCAGATAATCGAGCATTCGGCACATTAATCACCGAGCGTTCAATCGTCCGTATTCGAGTGCACCTGAGCCCTATCTCTTCAACCGTGCCAGTAATACTGCCAAACCGTCCTATGTTACCCACCTTAATGGGCGCAGAGGAATACAAGGTGATAGTACCGATAAAGTTTTCAATCGTCTGTTTAGACGCTAACGCAACGGCAATACCACCAATGCCTAAACCAGCAAGAATAGTTGAAGCATCAAAGCCTAAATGTTCAAGCCAAATAAGCACCGATAGCATTACGAGGATCACTCGAGTGAAATTGGCAAGCGGCCTTAATAATGACGCCGTTTCACTATTACCACGGTTAATCCATCGAAGCCGTAAGCTATTTTGAACCACGTCAGTCAGAGACCAGATAAACCAGATGACCGCAATAAGCAGCAAAACGCCTGTATTGACTATCTCAATAACATTTGCAGAAAGTGTTGTGTGCGACATCCAGCCTCTAACAAGCAGTAATGCAGCTAACAACCTAAATGGACCAACGACTAGAGAAGCAACATCCTCTTTGTACTGATAACCGCTGCGTAAAATAAACTTTTTAGCAATCCATGTAATCGGAGTGACCACCAGCAAGGCTAGTATCAAATAACAAACCAGTAATGCCCACTCCCACAGGTTCAGCTTAAACAGGTGCCCCTCGGGAATATGTGTTACAAACCACTCAACGACAGGGCCATAACCGAGTTCACTGTAAAGCAACGGCACTTTTGCAACCGTGGCATTAGACACTTTCCAAATAGAACCAAGCTGCTTACTTGGTACCTTTTGCAACAAGAGCGTTATCTCACTGCCTTTAATCTCTACTCTGCCAAAGGCATCACGATAATTTGGCAGTTGGTCTCCACTTCTACCATTTGGGGTATCGTTTATCTCTTGCAGGTTAACCCAAAGATTTCGTTCAATGATGGCTATCAGCTGCTTGGCATATTCAGGCCCCTGCTCGGCATTCATTCCATCAGGTAAGTATCGTAAGTCCAAATACTTAGCCGCTTTATCATAATTTTGCTCAAATGCGGCTTCGAAAAATCCTGCCAGCGTCCCCCT
The DNA here is from genome assembly GCF_052977065.1 of Shewanella sp. 125m-1. Classification (NCBI taxonomy): domain Bacteria; kingdom Pseudomonadati; phylum Pseudomonadota; class Gammaproteobacteria; order Alteromonadales; family Shewanellaceae; genus Shewanella; species Shewanella sp. 125m-1. The sequence continues at coordinate 10,358 of NZ_JBRILT010000060.1, read as the reverse complement.
TGGGGTATCTCGAAATAAGCTGTCTTTATAATCGTATAACTCTTCTTTGGCAGGTAGTGTCTGGGGATCCTTGGCTGGTTGCTGCGCAGCCGTGATAACGCCCGTACTATGTGCAACAAAAGGAGTGATAAGTGCGATAAATAAGACTAAAACTGAGGTAAACCGTAACATGAAGACTCCATTAGAAGGACGATTCCTTGCGCTAGCAGAACAAGTGCTACACACCTTAGCAAACTTTAACCCACTGTTAACACTCAATTGAGTGTAAAAAAAGCAGAAATTGTTCAATTAAAGGCTTGACATTAAAACCACACTGAATATAATTCGCTCAGTTTTTCAGATAGACCCTTTTAGATAGAAATCACCGCCTTTTTGTAAAATCCACGACTCGTCGTTTGATCCCCACATAAGCGTTATCTCAACTGGTTAAAATCATCTTTATTACAGTCATGCTACTGTCATAACATTATGCTTAACTGCTAAGCAGCTTGTTTATATGTGAAATTTGTGACATCGCAAACACATTCACATACATAATTAAACGCAAGCGACTTGTATAAGCATTAAAAGATGAGTAATCTCGAATAGAACTTAAAATTCATCTTTCGCAAAAATGCTAAGGATATCTTATTGTTAAAAAGCACTACCTGTATTAGGTAGCTTAAAATAAAAGGAGTGTGGCATATGTCATACCAAGTAAATGGACATGAAATTACAGTTAACTTTCCAGTTGATTCTATTTCAGTCAACAAAACATCAATCGCCTTTACTGACAGTCAAGGCAAAAATAGACAAACATTTTCTAAGCGTACTGAAGCGCTTCAATTTATGAAATGGTTATTGTCTAGCAATAAATAAGCTAAAATAGTAAAAACTGACTCTTCGATACACCTCCTCTCACTCGTATCGAATGTTTGTCTTCATAGGCAAACGAATAGGACTGACACATCTACTCAGCTATTTAGTCACATTCATTTGGTTTAGGCTTTACCTAACTGCTTTACTTAACTGAAAGGTATCTAGCCTAACCAAATGGAATAATCTCTTCCTAACTCATATTCCAAAGCGTCTGTTACCGCTAAATCTTTAAATCTTACCAGTCATATTTACGTTTATATCTCAGAAGCTGTATTTACGTTTATATCTGGGGAGCATAGTTGCATTACCGAGTAACCCGCCTTGGTGAATATAAAGCATTGGTAAGCACGGCTCTGTATCAAGTAGTTTTTCAACACACATCCAGCCAAGTGGATCGTAAAGTAGTTCAAACTCAATACCTGACTCTGACACCTTGTTATACATATCGTAAAAAGGCTTATACAGCTTACCAAAATGATATTTTTTGCCTATATCAACAATCCTAGGGTGTAATTGCTCATTACTCACCAGAAGCCTAAACTGCTGTTTTAGATAATCGTTATCACCGACACAGGCGCACGTTAATACTTCGATGTGTGGCGCATATAACGCCATATATTCACTTAAAAATACCGCCGTTGTGCCCGTTCCCGAGGGGAGAAACACTCGTAACTCACTTAGCTGCTCACTCGCACACCAATCAACCACTTCTTGTGCCAATTTATGTACCCCATAGCGTGCATATTCACAGCGCCCTCCTTCAGGAACAAGCAGTAGTTCATCATGATGGGGTAAAACATGTTGCTCAATATACTCAATACAGCTCAAATCTTGCCTATCCGACAACGTTGACACATCAATGACATTCGCACCGTTAGCGATGGCTGCGGCATAGTTACCAACCGTCGAGCTCAATACCTGTTCCGCAATATGGTCGACATAAAAATCGAGCCTTAATCCCTTAATTTTGGCTAATGCCGACATCGAATACAGAGAATTGGCTACAGGCGAGCCATGGCCGACTAAACCAGACTTACCTGGAAATTCATTATCAAGAAAATAGGCAAATTTACGCGCTTTATTTCCAGAAAATGCCTCACTTAACAGATCGTCACGTTTGACATAAACATGATTGCCATTAAAAGAGATGGTTTCTACCGGTGTGTTAGCTAACAAAGAAGTACTCACTCAGATCCCTGACGGTTAATTAATAATTTTTCCCAGTCTATTCTAAACCTTTGCCCCATTTGAGGTAAGAGAATTAATAACCTATCCACAGGATTAAAAGTAGCAACAACTCAATTTTTGCTCATAGCCGCAAAGTAAGCCTGCTGAAGACTCAATGTAAAAATCACTAATTATTAGTCAAAAGGCTTACCGATACTTTCTACTCACTAGCAAATTACAATTAAAAACACTTAAATACAATAGCTTACATGTTGGCACGAAAATCGCTTAGATAAAAACATACCCTAAAGAGGGAATGAAAATTAAGGAGCCGTTAATGGCAGTACTACGTTTAGTGTTTAATATTGCTTGGTTTGTTTTAGGTGGTTTTGTTATGGGTCTAGCATGGTGGTTTGTAGGGCTACTGTGTTTTATCAGTATTATCGGCATTCCCTTCGGTAGAGCCTGCTTTGTAATAGGTGAAATGACATTCTGGCCATTTGGACAAGATTCAATCAATAGACGCACACTAACGGGCAGTGAAGATATAGGTACCGGCGCATTTGGCATGGTGGGTAATATTATCTGGTTCCTATTTTTTGGGATCTGGCTAGCTATCGGGCACATTGCTCATGCATTAGCTTGTGCGGTCACGATTATCGGGATCCCATTTGCTTTGCAACATCTCAAATTAGCGATATTGAGTTTAACCCCTATCGGCCAAACCGTAGTGGCAAAGGCCTAATGATCTTGTTAAGTAATAGGTATTGCAGCAAGGTTTTTGTGGCGAGTCGAAACTCAAATCTATCTTGAATGCTTATCTTGTGTAATCAGTTAACTAATGAAAAAAGTTAACTAAGCTTGCTCAATAATATTGAGTAAGCTTTTACGCATTCAAGGCGAACCTGTCAGGCTTTGATTTCGCTCAATATCATTCATCATGTAGGAGCTAACTGCTCAGCGATGTGGCCCAAAAGTCGCTGATTTCATTTGTTCTCATTGATAGTTTGATAAAGAAGACTTTTAATAAAGACAGTTTTTAATAAATAAGTATTTTAATAAAGACGATTTGGGGAGAAAAAGACTTGAGGTTTCATACCGGTTAACTCAGATAAATAACATCACTGAACCATATTTTTTTCTAAAATAGCCTTCACATCAATTTTGCTAAGACCTTGATTAAATCGCTCACGCCACTTACGCCCCGCTTCATTATTTTTAAATGCGATAAATAACTCTTTATAGGTCAAAAGCTTCTTATTAAATTGCAGTTTATGCTTTAGCGCCTTCATATTCGGTTGCGCCAAAATATACTGCAGAACATGCTCATCAATTATCGCACCGTCGATTCGACCAGTAACCACCTTGTTCACATTATGTTGATCCGATGCCACCGCCTCAAAAGGCTGCACTCCTTGTGCCATCATCCCATCCAGTTCTGGAGTATTGACATAACCTTCAACCACTCCGATAGTATAGTGATTCAAGTCGCTCTGCTGCGTCCAGCTGATAGGATGGGACTTTTGCTCTACTAAACCTAAGCCACTTCGCCCCATAGACTCAGAAAAAACAAACTTATCTGTTGGATATGCATATTCAGGAAGGTAACCAAGGTACTTAGAATTATTACGTGATGCCATTCTCACCGCTCGACTCCATGGGTAGAAATCTACAACAACATTATGGCCTACCGCTTTTAGCGCCGCTCGAGTCACAGCAATACATGCGCCTTGATGTTTTAATTGCCCTCCCGAGAAAGGCGGCCAATGAACAGAAGTCAAATACAGGGTATCGGCATAAGCTCCACCGGCACAGCATAAAGCCAATAGGCACACAGCAGCTTTAGCCTGCCTTTTAAAAAAGCCTGCCCAAGCCGTGCTCTTGTATCTCAAAACGCAAAGACTCGTTTTCACACCTTACCTTTTCTATATTCAACGCCACACACCTGTACTCAAAGCTGCTGTTCAAAGCTACTTTTCAAAGCGAAGAGTCCGATGACCGCGTTTTTAAACCTATCCAAGATTTTAGTCAATCCCCACAATAACGCCAAAAATCTAGCCTTCCAGGCTAAAATAGGTCCTATTTAGCACAGCCTCTATCAAAATAGACCCTATCTCAAACAGCGTCAGTCTAAAACAGCGTCAGTCGTATTGAAATCAGCGCCGTCGCAGATGCGATAGAAAGGTTTTAATGGGGAATTAAAATAAAAAGCCGTAAAACAGTGGTGAAGGTTAAACGGTTTTAGCTGTCATTAGGGTCGCCCGAAAATTAAAATCAACACAATCAGATGAAGAACTAACAAACCTACCTAACATTAGGTAGTCTGTCTGCGACCAACCTCTCAAATTATCAATCCAAATCAACGATAGTCCTAATCGAAACAAAGCGTTACCTTATTTTATAAAACTACATTATTATCGCCTCTTAAATTAACCCTATAAATTGTAATGTTTAATTGAGGCTAAAATGAATAAGCTTAGTTTGCTCTCTATCGCTCTTCTTTCTACTTTGTCTGTTAGCTCAAATGCATCCAGTGAGCCCATTGAAATCATTTCTGCGGCGGTTATAACAAACCCTGAAAAAGTTGAGCTCGGTAAGATGTTATTCTTCGAACCAAGATTATCTAAATCAGGCTTTATTTCATGTAATTCATGCCACAACTTATCTACTGGCGGCGTTGATGCGTTACCAACATCAATTGGTCACAACTGGCAAGAAGGTCCAATCAACTCGCCTACTGTTCTAAACGCCGAATATGGACTAGCACAATTTTGGGATGGCAGAGCGAAAGATCTTAAAGAGCAAGCTGCGGGCCCAATCGCTAACCCTAAAGAGATGGGCTTTACCCATGAACTTGCAGTCGATACCGTACGCTCTATGCCTGCATACCAAGCACACTTTGAAACCGTCTATGACTCAAAAACTATCAGCATGGATATGATCACCGATGCGATAGCAGAATTTGAAAAAACCTTAGTCACGCCAAACGCGCCATTCGATCTATACCTTCAGGGTGATAAAGACGCGATTAGCGAGCAAGCAAAAGCCGGTTACCAGTTATTTAAAGATAAAGGCTGTGTAAGCTGTCACAACGGTCCTGCTGTTGGCGGCACTATGTATATGAAAATGGGTCTTGTTAAACCATTCCATACCGATAACCCAGCTGAAGGCAGAAAGGCTGTAACAGGCAAAGAAGCTGATAAGTTTGTATTTAAGGTACCAACACTACGTAATATCGAACTTACCTACCCGTACTTCCACGATGGCAGTGTTTGGGAACTTGAAGAAGCAGTTAACACCATGGCTGATATTCAACTAGGTCAAAAGCTGTCTGATAAAGAAGTTAAAGAGATGGTGGCATTCTTAAATTCACTGACAGGTGAGCAGCCACAAATCGTGCTACCTATTTTACCGCCATCGAATAAAAACACCCCAAGGCCTGTGCCTTTCGAGGGCTAATTTCTCCCTTGTTCTGTTAAGAGCAACAAGAGTAACTAGAATAACAAGAGCCGCTTAATGCGGCTCTTTTAATATCTTGATTTATCCTTTTAGCAATTGGAATTACACCGCTGCTTGATAATTCAAACTTTGGAAACGTTCTACAATGGCAATTAATACGCCTTGGCAACGCATATTACTTAAAATACCAGGACTAAAGCTATCGATACGCGCCATTGCCGTTAACAATAGCTGGCATTCGTAAAATGATGCGTCAGCAATACACTCTGGCCTGTCGACCATATAGCTGTTTTGATACCACTCAGCCCAATCAAATGACGTTAACAAGATACCGTCGGCTTCGAGATCTGCCACAAACTCTTGTAAACGCAGATCGGAAACATAGTGAACACCGAGTTTTAGATCCGTTGCATACTTGGAATATAGGCTCGCTAGGTAACCTTGCAAAATTGAGCTCTTCATTTAAACCTCCAACTAACATAGCTATTTGCATAAATTTTTACATAAATGTTTGCATAGCTACTTGCATGGCATTACGTTAAATACCAGCCCGAAAGGCGATGTCTTTAACGTTGCATATGCTGTACCAAGTTCGATGAAGGTTATTCTAATCTAAGTAAACTGAACCCAAACTTAACGTCACACCACAACAAAACCGCTTAAATGCCACTTAAATACCAAAATAAATCAATAACTTAATCTGTAGCAAACCTAACCTGCATGTACTAGCGAATGAGTTCGATAGCCAATAAAGCTTTTTACTGCAGCCAAATACAAACGTGTGTTGAGTGCAAAACGCTACCGATAATATGCATTTATCTATTCATTCTGCAATCAGGTCAGTTAACGTGATCCCAATCATTAGATGTGATGTTTTTCACAAGCAAACTCTTCCATAATCAGGTCGGTAAATAAGCGCCCTGCTCGGCCAAGCGGTCGCTCCATGGTCGACACTAGCTGAGGAGTAAAGCTGTAACGATTGCCACCGCTAAAATCCACTTCTACCAGTTCACCGCTTTTAAGCTCCGATTCAATCAAAAAGTCAGGCATCCAGCCAAAACCTAAGCCCATTAACAGTGCATTTTTCTTCATGATAAACCCTGAGAGGTAAAACACCTTATCGCCACCAAACTGCAGTTCATCTCGGTAATGTTTATCTGATGAGGAGTCTTCAATGGTTAATTCTACGTGCTGTTGTAGCTCAAACAGACTCAGTTTTTTCTCATTTGCCAATAGATGGTCTGCAGCAACAACTAAAACACTAGTAATATCAGGTAAGGCTTGCGGCCGATAACTTGGCCCCGTTCGATAATCTTTCACCAACATTAAATCGGCACTGTCGCGCTCAAACCTATCCTGTACGCCGCCTAGAAACTCCATGTTGAGCTGAACTTTGGTAGGGATCTGTAACTCAGCAAGACGTTTTAACGCGCGCATAATAGGTTTCATTGGCAAAGCGCCGTCGATAACCATCTCAAGTTTAGGCTCCCAGCCTTCACTAAAGCGACTCGCTAAATGCTCAATATTGGCAAGGTACTGCAGTAACCTTTGCCCTTCAGCCAAGATAACTTTGCCCTCAGGTGTTAATTCTGCTCGATACTGGTCGCGACAAAAAAGATTTACGCCAAGGTGTTGCTCAAGCTTTTTAACCTGGTAACTCACTGCAGACTGAGCCTTATGTAAACGCTCTGCAGCCTTAGCAAAACTGCCCTCTTCGACTAAAACCTGCAGTACTTTAAACGCATCAACATCGATTCGCATATTGCTTCCTTTGCGTAAACCTAAACATACCATCTAAAATTTAGATGATGTTGAGCCAATTATTATTCTTTTTTTTGTTTGTTTAAGCAACTAAATTGAAGCTAGATCACATTACAACCTAGATAAGTGCGCTAGCACACTGAAGGAAAGCGAATATGCCATTTTATGTGAAGCAAGGAACTATTCCCGCTAAGCGACATATCACATTCAAAAAAGACAATGGAGAACTCTACCGTGAAGAGTTGTTTTCCACTCATGGCTTTTCCAATATCTACTCGAATAAGTATCACCACAATATGCCGACCAAGGCGCTTACTGTTAGCCCTTACATGCTATCTCATGGCGAAGACTGGCAAGACTCATTAGTACAGAACTATAAACTCGACACAAAGTTAGCAGACTGCAGTGGTAATTTTTTTAATAGCCGCAATAAAATCTTCTTTAATAATGATGTGGCCATGTACACGGCAAATGTTACTGAAGATACCTGCGAGTTTTATCGTAATGCCTATGCAGACGAAGTGGTATTTGTTCATGAAGGTGAAGGTACACTCTATAGTGAGTATGGCGCGCTTAGCGTTAAAAAGTGGGACTACCTAGTGATCCCTCGCGGCACAACTTATCAGTTAACATTTAATGACTACAGCAATGTAAGACTGTTTGTTATTGAGTCATCAACTATGGTTGAGGTGCCAAAGCATTTTCGTAACGAATACGGCCAGATGCTTGAATCGGCGCCCTACTGTGAGCGCGATATCCGCACGCCCGAGTTACAAGAAGCCATCGTAGAGCAAGGCGACTTCCCGTTAGTGTGTAAATTTGGTGATAAGTATCAACTGACATCACTTGAATGGCACCCATTTGATTTAGTCGGCTGGGACGGCTGTGTGTACCCATGGGCCTTTAATATCCAGGAATACGCCCCTAAAGTGGGTAAAATCCACCTGCCACCATCGGACCACCTCGTATTTACCGCACACAACTTTGTTATCTGCAATTTTGTACCACGCCCGTACGACTTTCACCCCCAGTCTATACCTGCACCTTACTATCACAGCAATATCGACAGTGATGAAGTGCTCTATTACGTCGATGGCGACTTTATGAGCCGTACAGGCATTGAAGCGGGTTATATGACACTACACCAAAAAGGCGTGCCTCACGGACCTCAACCAGGCCGTACTGAAGCCTCTATTGGTAAAACCGAAACCTACGAATACGCAGTGATGGTCGATACCTTCGCCCCACTCAAACTCACGGAACATGTAAAGCATTGCATGAGCAACGACTACAACCGTTCTTGGATTGAAAGCTAACGCGATAGTTCATGAATTAAGGCCACCAATAGAGTGGCTGGTATGTAGCATCAAATTGACAGAGGACATTACAATGGCAAGCGAACAAAACCCACTAGGCTTACTCGGCATCGAATTCACCGAGTTTGCCACACCTGAACAAGACTATATGCATCAGGTCTTTATTGATTTCGGTTTTTCATTGCTGAAAAAGTCAAAATCTAAAGAGATTTTGTACTACAAACAAAATGACATTAACTTTCTGTTGAATACCGAACGTAAAGGTTTTTCTGCCGAGTTTGCCAAAAGCCATGGCCCAGCAATTTGCTCAATGGGCTGGCGCGTTGAAGACGCCCAATTGGCTTTTGAAGGTGCGGTGGCGCGTGGCGCTAAACCTGCTGACGATGCAGCCAAAGACATGCCTTATCCCGCAATTTACGGCATTGGTGATAGCCTTATCTATTTCATCGACACCTTTGGTGAAACCGACAATATCTATGCCACCGATTTTGAGGATTTGGACGAACAAGTCATTGTTCAGGAGAAAGGCTTTATCGAAGTCGACCACCTCACCAATAATGTCTACAAAGGCACCATGGAGCACTGGTCAAATTTCTATAAAGACATTTTTGGTTTTACTGAAGTACGCTACTTCGACATTAAAGGCTCACAAACAGCGCTTATCTCATATGCTCTGCGTTCGCCAGATGGCAGTTTCTGCATTCCGATTAATGAAGGTAAAGGCAGCGACAAGAACCAGATTGATGAGTATCTACGTGAATACGATGGCCCGGGTGTACAACACCTTGCCTTTAGAAGCCGTGATATCGTGGGCTCACTCGACGCGATGGAAGGCTCCTCTATTCAGACCTTAGATATCATTCCTGAATATTACGATACCATCTTTGAAAAATTGCCTCAGGTTACCGAGGATCGTGAACGAATTAAGCATCATCAGATTTTAGTCGACGGTGACGAAGACGGTTACCTACTGCAAATTTTCACTAAAAACCTATTTGGGCCAATTTTTATCGAGATCATCCAGCGTAAAAACAATTTAGGATTTGGTGAAGGCAACTTTACCGCCCTGTTTGAGTCGATAGAGCGTGACCAAAAACGCCGTGGCGTGCTGTAAATAGAAGAATGATTTAGCACTCGTCTCACCATCAAAGACGCTAAGAGTACGCACAAAGGTAACTGCTCAAGCCGTTTAAGCGCTTGAGCTTTACCTCCGTGTTCTTCGTGAAAGCGAAGCGCTACGGGGTGAGATTAATGCTTTTAAAAAAGTTATGCTTATACGATACTTTCAGCGTTCGCTAACTCGTTTCTGGACAGGAATTGGTTAGAGCTTACGGTCTTAAAGCAACCACTATCATTAGGTAAATTATGGCAATAGGATATGATCTAACGCTGACAACACTCGTTTTATGGTCTTAATGGATTGTCGTTATTTTCATCAACCTCATGTACACAAAGAACTATATGAATAAGTAAGTGCAAGTCACCTGAATCCTTGCACTAGAGCATCTACTTTCATATCTAGTCAGTAACATTCGCATACGTTAAGATGCTTAGACGTTGGAATAATTGAAAATAATTTAAAATGAAAGATCTAGTTAAGCTCTTTATCGCAGGAATGGCGGGGGTGCTATTTGGGGGCCTAATTTTAGGTTTTCTTATTGAACTTATCTTTACTAACTGGGTTGAGTCAGGCTCGGTAAAATTTGGTAACTGGGCAATGTGGTAAGCCCCTAGTTTTCTAGACACTTTCTAAGTTCTCATAATACTGCTTTTCAAACTTCATTGGAGACAGTCCGT
>NZ_JBRILT010000059.1:0-27430 GCF_052977065.1 Shewanella sp. 125m-1 | reverse complement strand
GATCAGACAAACATCAGTCCCTGATACCCATTCAACCTTTTATCCAAATATCAAGCTCATGTAAGCGGAGAAGAGCCCTATTTCTAGTGCGAATCTTCAACCTAACATGAGCCATGGCGATGTTGGCGTTAAAGTCGCGCAAATGGCTAAAGACCAACAAAAAATTGAAGGTGATATCGCATTAAGTTTGATCAATGCCGCGATACCCGATACCCCACAGGCGCCTGTCGGTAACACTGGCCACAATATCAATACTACGGCCTAACTCGCTTCATTTAGTGATTCTCGGCTCTGGTTACCACTGTCGATGGATTCATATATACCCACCTTTAGATCAGTTGGGTATAAGTACCTATCTCGTCCCGCTGACTTTGCTTGATACAACAAGCGGTCAGCTACCTGTAACAATTCAGCGGCCTCCATAGATATTTGCCACTGCGCCACACCTTGAGAAACGGTGACATATTTTGAGGCTGTAGAACTCGGATGCACGAGTTTAGCTTCAGCTAATGCACGTTGGATCTTTGCAGCGACCTTTACCGCGCCAGTTAAATCCGTATCAGGTAGAGCCACCACAAATTCTTCACCGCCATAACGCGCCACGAGATCCCTCGGCCTTTCAAGCGCACAGTTCAATACCTTAGCAACGTTAATCAAATACTCATCGCCCACTTGATGACCAAGACTATCATTAAGCGGCTTAAAGAAATCCACATCGACCATGATAATGGATAACGGTTTGTCACTTCGAAGTGACGCTTTCATCTCTTGAGTTAACACCTCATCAAAGTGACGGCGATTACTGATATTGGTCAACCCATCAATCAAAGCTAAGTGCTTAAACTGCTGCATTAATTTCTTATTCTCGATATTACGGGTCACAGCTTTAAATAACCAACCAGAGATAATTTTCTGGCCTGATAAGATAATGCCAAAAAAACATAAAAACTTGGTGATGGGATAAACCAACACTTGCGAATATTGCAGTGAATGGTAGCTCGCACTAAAAATCAAAAATGGCAGAATAGTCAGTAGCATTGCATGGCGATGGGGAAATAAGGCTAACGCAAAAACCAGTACTAGAACGTCAGCTAATGACTCTATTCCCGGCATATTCTGTGCAGATAACAAGGCAAGATTGATGAGAACGTAACACCAGCCAATAGTTAAAAACGCTAGGTAGGTATATGTTTTATTTACGCTAATACGGCCAAGCCCTTTAAGCTTTACCGTAATAATCCCGATAAAAACAACTGCAAACAATGGCAGCGTTTTTAATTGGAGTAACTGAATGTCATCATAAAGGCTATCAAAATAATACGTATTGGCCAGCACCACAAATAACAGCGCACAACTGACGTAAGTCGCCCATAAAATACCGCGCTTTAAAATGGTAAACGTTTCTCTTTTTATCTGCGCGTGATATCGATGTGAATTCAGGGCCATTCTCCATTACTTATTACAGCTCTATGACTCATCCACTAAAAAAGCCAGCTTTTGCTGGCTTTATAGTAACGACTAATCGCTTTAGGCTGCAACATTATCGCTGCTAGAGTCATCAACTTTCTTATGTGTAGAGTCTTCAACTTTACCGGTATGAGAGTCATCAACATTATGACGAATTAGGTAATCAAATGCGCCTAGCGAAGCCGTTGCACCACTGCCCATGGCGATAATTATCTGTTTATAAGCGGAGTTAGTGACATCACCTGCGGCAAACACACCTGGCAACGACGTTTCACCTTTAGCATCGACAGTAATTTCACCGCGAGCTGTCATATCAATAGTGTCTTTTAACCATTCTGAGTTTGGCACTAAACCAATCTGAACAAATATGCCAGCAAGTTCAACATGATGCGACTCACCTGTTGCTCTATCGGTGTAGTTAAGGCCATTAACGCGCTTACCATCACCGGTCACTTCTGTGGTCATCGCCTGAGTAATAATCTCGATATTGCCCATCGATTTTGCTTTACGCTGCAATACATCATCGGCGCGTAAGCTTTTATCAAACTCAAGCACAGTAACGTGCTCAACGATATTAGCTAAATCAATCGCGGCTTCAATACCTGAGTTACCACCGCCAATCACAGCAACACGCTTACCTTTAAACAGTGGGCCATCGCAATGTGGACAGTATGCCACGCCACTACCACGATACTCTTGCTCACCCGGTACGTTCATTTCACGCCAACGAGCACCCGTTGCTAATAAAATTGTTTTACTGCGCAGCACCGCGCCACTTTCAAGGGTTAACTCAAATAGCTCACCCGACTTTAAGCTCAAAGCGCGTTGGTTATCCATGATATCCACGTCATATTCATGCACGTGAGCTTCAAGATTAGCGACCAACTTTGGTCCTTCAGTCGCCTTAACCGAGATAAAGTTTTCAATACCTACCGTTTCAGCCACTTGACCACCAAACTTGTCGGCGACAATACCGGTACGTAAACCTTTACGCGCCGCATAAATGGCAGCCGATGCGCCAGCTGGGCCGCCCCCCACCACTAATACCTCAAACGGTTCTTTTTCATTTAACTGCTCGGCTTTTCTACCGGCGGCATTCACATCAAGCTTATTTAAGATCTCTACAGTACTAATGGCTCCCATAGAGAACTGCTCGCCATTAAGGTAAACAGAAGGTACGGCCATGATGTTACGTTCATTCACTTCATCCTGGAACAATGAACCATCAATCATCACGTTAGTAATGTTAGGGTTAATCGCCGCCATCATATTCAGTGCTTGCACTACTTCCGGGCATGTTTGGCAGCTTAGCGACACATAAGTCTCAAACTGATACTCGCCCGGCAGTTGACGGATTTGCTCAATCACATCGGCATCCAATTTTATTGGATGGCCGCCGCTGTGCAGTAAGGAAAGCACTAGTGATGTGAACTCATGCCCCATAGGCAGACCAGCAAAGGTAATTTGGCTGCCAATCCCTTGACCTAGATCCGGGTTAATCACCGACATTGACGGCGTGCGCTTACCCACTTGCTCAGTCACTGAAATAAGTGAAGATAGGCTATCAATATCTGCCGCTAAAGATTTAAGCTCTTGCGCTTTTGGGCTGTCATCAATAGATACAACCAGCTCAACTGGGTGCTTGAGGTTTTGCAAATAAGTGTTCAGTTGATTCTTGACGTTTGCATCTAACATGATGACTCCTAAATATTAAAAGCTAATCTGGTATAGGTGAGCAGGCAGCATTAGCCATAATGCGGTTTAGTGTTAACCAAAACAAAGAGTGCTCACAAAAAATAAAAAGTGGATACAGAAAATAAAAAGTAAAACAGTTATATAAATCGTACTAACTCATTAAAAATAAAAAAGTAAAAAAGTAAAAAAGTAAAAAAGTAAAAAAAGGCTGTAGAAATAAGAGTTTGTTCAGCTTAGCTTGCAGGGGGGCACTAAGCTGAACAATAGAGAGAGCCTGGTGAAGATGGCTACCAAGCTAACCCGTTTGGGGACAAGCTAGCGAGGTAAACACCTTACTTTCAACTCAATCTAGATTTAGATCTTACCGACTAGGTCGATTGATGGTGCAAGTGTTGCTTCACCTGGCTGCCATGCTGCCGGACAAACTTCACCGTCGTGTGTTGCAACATATTGTGCAGCCTGGATTTTACGAACTAACTCTGCTGCGCTACGACCAATACCTAGGTCATGTACTTCAGCCACTTTAATCTCGCCTTCTGGGTTGATAACAAATGTGCCGCGTAGTGCTAGACCGTCTTCTTCAATCATCACACCAAAATTACGTGTGATAGTGCCTGTTGGGTCACCAATCATTGGATACTGGATCTTGTTGATGGTGTCTGAACTTGCATGCCATGCTTTGTGAGTGAAGTGAGTGTCAGTAGATACTGAGTAAACTTCAACGCCCATAGCCTGTAGCTTCTCGTAATGGTCAGCCATGTCGCCTAGTTCAGTTGGGCATACAAAGGTAAAGTCAGCTGGGTAGAAGAATACGACTGACCACTTACCTAATAGGTCTTGCTCTGTCACTGGGTGGAAGTCACCTTTGTGAAAAGCAGTTGCTGTGAATGGCTTGATTGTAGAGTTGATAATTGACTGATGCATGTAATGCTCCGTTTTATAATTAAAGTTGAAAATACTATTTCTTAAAATTCAACAAACTGAATGAGTGATGATGAGTCTCTTAACGCCAGTTCGTTTTCGATGGAAGAATAATAGCGGAGCCAATGAATTAATGATAACGGGTAAAAGCTATCATGCTAATCTGTTTTTCCGAACAAGATTAACAAGCCTGCGATATCAGGCTTTCGCCTGAAAAGTACGACGCATAAGTACGGTGCATAAGTACGATAAAAAATGGACTTAAAGGTTTTAAGTAAAAGAGGGCAAGCAAATTTGGATTTTGGCACAGAGAAGCTAAAAACTATAAGTAGAAAATAGACTCGCTAACACATCGATAAGTATTAGCGAGACTTTACTCTTACTCCCAGACTTTTACTTTACTCCCAAAGGTCGAAGCGGGTTAGCGATCTCGCCAACTGAAAATCAAGCTGCTGCGATAAGGACTGCGCCTTGGTCTTAAGTGCACTGGCGCTAATGTCGCGCTTGACCTTACCCGCAAACACCACCCAATTCCCACTGCCAGTTAGGCAAGCACGTACTTCTACAAAATGCATATTAAGGTAGGCAAGTAGCTCACGGTTTTGGCTATGCTCTTTCCAGCAATTGAGAACCAAGTAGCCATCGGCTTTAATTAAGGCCGCGCACTGGGCAATAAAGGCCTGTGACACCTGCGCGGCATCCACCCCTTCCGCGCTGTAGATATCAGCAAAAACAATATCCACCTTCTTATGATCGCTAGCCTCTAGAAATTGCTTGGCATCTTGATGAATGACTTTAAGCTTTTTACTCAGCGGCAACTGGAAATATCGCTTAGCCAGCGCTATCACGTCACCTCTT
The DNA here is from genome assembly GCF_052977065.1 of Shewanella sp. 125m-1. Classification (NCBI taxonomy): domain Bacteria; kingdom Pseudomonadati; phylum Pseudomonadota; class Gammaproteobacteria; order Alteromonadales; family Shewanellaceae; genus Shewanella; species Shewanella sp. 125m-1. The sequence goes on along the minus strand of NZ_JBRILT010000059.1, from coordinate 22,489 downwards.
AACTCTACTGCCGTTAACTTAATACCCGCATCAAAGTGGCGCAGCGCATGAATAAGTCCACCACCACCGAGCCCAAGCACAATTGCACTTTTAGGTTGGCTATAGAGTAGAACCAGCAACATGGCTTGCACATAGGTGTGCTGCGGAATATGCGGAGTGGCCTTGAGCAATTTGCTTTGTTCGTCGTTATCGCCAAACGCGAGGATCCGTGTTTCCTTATCCTCTAATACAATAAGCGGACCATATTCGTCTTGGGTTTGGTGTAATACTTGATAATCTGACATGCGTTCTCCGATATTTGGAGCGCTATTATGCGTTAAATAGTACTTTAATAAAATGGTGACGCTCTAGATGTAACAAGCGCTGATACCGCGCATGAGCAGCAACAATTAACCCACATTACCAGACAAAAAACAGCACAAAACCAAACTTAAAAACAAATACCACACCAAGCAAACAAGCACCACAAAGAACGAGACAAACACTACAATTTACCAACCTGGATTTGCTAGCGCTGTCACATTTCATTTTTGGCTTATACATACAATCAGCGCCATTCTCAATTCAGTAATATTAAACCAATGAAAAAGACAATTTCTGCCGTCGCGCTAACGGCAATTCTAAGCACTCAACTTACCGGTTGTATGGGCCAAATGGGCCTAAGTGCTATGGTAACTAAAGCTAACCTTAGCGCGGTTGATAACCGTTATGGCCGTGCTGGTCTATTTATACTTATGAGCCCAATTTATGGCTTCGCTGCAACTGGCGATCTATTTATCCTTAACAGCATCGAGTTCTGGACGGGCACAAACCCTATCACTGGCCGTTCCCCAGCGGTAGTCGATATGCCAGTTGAAGCTATTTTCAAAGTGAACCAACACATTGATGGCGATCTAACTAGCGCCCCGCTAAAAAACATCAAGTTAACTAGCGCTTCAATGGTAGCGACTGATGACAATACTTTGGCCATGACATTGGTTTATGAAGATGGCAGCCAACAGGTAATGTCAGGTGTTAAGCAAGACGAGCATGTCGACTTCTACCTAGATAGCACTTTCATTGCTCGCGTGAGCACTGATGAGCTTGCTGCATACCAGCAAGGTTAATGATTAGTATTTACTCCGTGACATACAAAAGGGCCAGTAATACTGGCCCTTTTTTTATTCGCAGTCTTATTCTGGAATGTGATTACACCTTTTATTGTTAGCGTTTTATGCTTAGTGCTTTATTCTTAGTTCGTTACTTCAGCGTTCGCTGAAAAAACGCTACCGCTTGCAGATACATCTGAATCGCTAACGCTGGATCATACCTGTCACCCTCATCTCGCATAAAGGCATGCTGGGCGTTCACCTCCAGCCAGTTAAACTTAACCTCTTTGGCTTCAAGCTGCTCATAGAGAAGCTTTCGCCCCTGCGCAGAAACATGGGGATCTTGCTTACCAAACACCATCACCAACTCTGCAGCAATATCACCCGTACGGCTCAATGAATCATTACCTTTATCACAAGGCAAAGTGTTGGAGTGTATGTCTGTTGGGTACAAACAAAATGCCCCCTGAATATCTGGATTAAGCGCCGCGCGATAAGCAAGGTGGCCACCAATACAGACGCCCATACTGCCGATATTGCTACTGCAAAAACTTAAGCTGCGAGCAAAGTCGACCAGGGCCTCGGTATCACTATCATGGTCTTCAAGGCGCTTAGCAAATTTGTCTGCATTGCCTTTATCTTTACCAATATCATCGTACTCAAGCACGGTACCGATAGGGTTTAGTTCATGAAACACTTCAGGCACGAGTACCACAAAGCCATGCCCAGCAAGAATCGCTGCAGCTCTTGCGATTGGGGCGGTTTGTTGAAATATCTCTGAGTAGAAAATAATACTGGCAAACTGCCCCTCACAATCGGGGCGATACAGGTAGGTTCGCATGATTCCTGTTGCGGTCGAGATATCATGAACTTCTTGAGTAATGATCATCGGCTTTCCTTGAGCGAGTCAGATAAATAAGTGCAATATCGATTACTTAACCTTTAAGCGTTAATACAACTCGTTAGGGCAATGTTCCCCTGCAAGTAACTGCTTAACATTACTTAAGGTTGTATGTGCAATTGCACCTAATGCTTCTTCGGTTAAAAATGCCTGGTGACCGGTAAATATCACATTGTGGCAGGCTGATAAGCGTCTAAATACGTCATCTTGAATGATTTCACTCGACTTATCTTCAAAGAAAAGCTCTTTCTCATTCTCGTATACGTCTAAACCGAGCGAACCCAGTTGTCCCGATTTCAGCGCTTCCATGGCATCGAGCGCATTAAGCAAACCACCACGGCTGGTGTTAATAACCATGACGCCGGGCTTCATTTTTGCAAAGCTACTCTCACTTAATAAATGGTGGTTCTCTTTTGTTAGCGGGCAATGCAGGCTAATAACATCACAAATAGGATATAGCTGCTCAAGCGTTATGTACTCAACGCCTAAATCAATAACCGCTTGGTTAGGATAAGGGTCATGAGCTACCACTTTACAGCCAAAACCTTGCAATACTTTAATGGTCGCTAGGCCTATTTTACCCGTGCCAATCACGCCCACTGTACGGCCGTGCATATTGAAGCCCACTAGGCCTTCTAAAGAAAAATTTGCATCTCGGGTACGCTGGTATGCTTTATGGATTTTACGATTAAGGGTTAGCATAAGTGCCACCGTGTGCTCTGCGACTGACTCAGGCGAGTAAGCGGGCACATTAACGACCTTCATCCCTAGGCGCTCTGCAGCCTGTAGGTCGACGTTATTAAAGCCTGCACAGCGCATAGCAATAATCTTTGTTCCGCCTTGAGCGAGTTCAACTAGCACTTCTTCACATAGGGAATCATTCACAAAGGCACAAACAACCTCAAAGCCTGCTGCTAATTTTACTGTTTGCATACAAAGACGATAATCGAAATATTCAATGCTGGCGCCGAATGCGGTATTGGTGCGGTCAAAATGCTGCATGTCGTAATGTTTGGCGCTAAAAAAGCCTATTTTCATTGTAGAAACCTTACCTTAGGAGGAGGGAAAACCAGAACAGTGTATACCAATCGGTATTATGATATTAGCAGATTTGTTTGAGGGCTATTACACGATACCTAAGCCAGTTGAAGATGCAGGATTCAGCGGGCATTTTCAAGTCGTTTGGGTATACACCTGATTGAAGATGGATGTCTTTGCGAGTAAATGATAAAAAAGCGAGAAAGAAAAAGTGATAAAGAAAAAGCGAGCTCCTGACAGCTCGCCTTTCCTGCTTGCTCTGAATTGATGGTAAGAAAAGGATACGTTCTCTTATCAATTCAGACCTTTTCTATTATTGACTGAGCATAAAAATATCAATAACAGCAAGGAGTAAGCTAATGAATATGAGATTATCATTAAGACTAAACAGGTATCGATATATGCTTCACAAATTTATGACATCAGTACTTAATTGGACATGATTTATACAGTCGTCCCCGCTATTTAACTTACATAACGTCATTAGTGTCTGAGCGTGTGATCCCTCAACACTTTTAAAATGGTTATTTCCTGATAAGATTTGCCACAATCAAACAGTATAAGACTCCTTAATATGGCCAGAAAAGAACTCACTGAAAAACAATTTATGATCCAACGTTTTTCTAAGACTGCACTACGTGCTTTACACATATTAGGGATCACTGGTGCAGGCGGTGGCATTTTGTTACATGTACCTCAAGAACAGTGGCAAATATATTGGATTATGGCCATGAGCACAGGCTCAGCCATGATGCTCTGGGAGATGGTGCGAGACTGGCGCTGGTTGATCCAGCTTAAAGGCGTTCTCACTATCGCCAAGCTTGGCTTGCTAGCACTGTTCATTCCTGTTGCCTCATATAAACCGGAACTGCTCATTTTTATCGTGTTACTATCTGTCGTCGTATCTCATGGCCCTGCAGGCTTGAGGCATTTTTCAGTTGTACACGGACGCAGAATTGATGGCAGAAAAGAAGTTAAAGGCTAATAGCGCAGAATTAATCACCCAGTTTGCTACTTTATCAGACTATCTAACACCCGCCTGCAAGGTGCTAGATCTTGCCTGCGGCAGTGGCCGTAATGGCCAGTGGTTTACCGATAGAAATTGCCAGGTTAGCTACCTTGATAAAGACCTGACAGGCCTTGATATTGCTCTGCCAGATAAAACCACTGTCATCGAACGACTCGAATGGAACCTCGAAGATGGCAGTGCTCCCCCCCTCCCCCAAGCTCACTACGACATAATACTGGTATTCAATTACTTACACCGGCCTTTGCTTAACCAGATTATCGATAGCATTAAGCCTGGTGGTCTGATCATTTACGAGACGTTTACCGAGCAGCAGGCTCAAATTGGTCGACCTCGTAATCCTGACTTTCTACTTAAAGCGGGTGAATTAAAAGCAATATTTGCTAACTGGAGCTGCCTACATTACTCTGAAGATCTATTCGGAGAATTACCTAACGCCAGTTATAAAGCGCAAATTATTGCGCAAAAGCCGTTGGGATAAACAGGACTAATTAGAGGCACAATATGTTTCCATACCCAGAGCAGTATCGAATCGCACTCCCGCCGATAATCACAGGTTTAATGGTGGTATGGGCGCTTCTCAGTCGACTGGTATTTGGTGACGCCAGTGTTTTAAGCCTCTATCCACTGCTTGCTCTTTTTCCTATCGTAATCATTTTACACGGCTTACTCATTTGGGATGCCAGAAGCATGGGCCGCTTAGATCAATCCTTTTATGCGTTGATCCACTGTATATTGGCCTTTGTGGTTTGGACCTTTGCCATAATGCATGTCAACGGTAATGGATTTTCATAACGCTATTGCATCAGCTTTCAACTCTTTGCTAGGTCTGCATTGACGAATAACGATTGGTGTCGATTGTAGCCACAATTATCTTAAATCTGCTTGCATGAAGAACAGTCTAAGAGGTATCTTTGCCGCGCATTTTTAATAAGGTTCCATCATGACTGATTTCGTCTACTCACCTCCAACCACGCCCTGGCTTGAAATACTTTATCAAGATAAAGATATCATGGTAGTTAATAAGCCTTCAGGCCTACTATCCGTTCCGGGACGAGATCCTGCTTACGCCGACAGTACCTATAACCGCGTACTTGCAGAGTTTCCTCATGCCAAAATAGTACACCGTTTGGATATGGCGACCTCAGGTGTCATCGTGGTGGCATTATTGCGCAGCGCTGAGTCTGAGCTAAAGCGTCAATTTAGAGACCGAGAAACCGAAAAAACCTATTATGCGCGTGTGGCTGGTTACGTTAAAGACACTCATGGCAGCGTTAATCTGCCGCTGATTTGTGACTGGCCTAATCGACCGAAACAAAAAGTCGACCATAAGGTAGGTAAGCCATCGCAGACCCATTATGAAGTGATCAGTCGTGGTAAACGCTCAACCTTGGTCAAGCTGACACCGATAACGGGTCGTTCACATCAGCTCCGCGTGCATATGATGGCCTTGGGTCATCCGATTTTAGGCGATAACTTTTATGCTGACCCATTAGCGAAAAGACTCGCACCGCGTTTACTGCTGCATGCTCAGTCACTCACGATTACCCATCCATATACTAAAGCAAGAATGACTTTCAGTTGCGATGTCCCCTTTATGGAAGCTAAGGGAGAGCAGTAGCCTTCTTAGCAACTAAGCTGAGCCTACTGAGCTGTTCCTACTGAACAGAATCAACTAAGCAGCACTATCTAACGATGCAAACAAGTGAGCCCCGTCACTGACTTATTTGATAAATTGGTAGAATATTCCTCAGAAAATACGTAGATTGTTTAACTAACCAATAAGCAATTGACATATTTATTATGGAAACCCCATTTCAAAGAGACTCACTCGATAATCAAATCTTATCTGCATTAATGAAAGAAGCCAGAACCCCTTTCGCAGAGCTAGCTAAACGCTTCGGAGTGAGCGCTGGTACCATCCATGTGCGCGTCGAAAAAATGAAGCAAGCAGGGATCATCACAGGGGCACAGATCACCGTTAACCCTAAAGCGCTGGGTTACGACGTCTGCTGTTTTATCGGTATCAACTTAAAAAGTGCCGGTGACTACCCCGCAGCAATCTCCAAACTCAATGCCTTAGAAGAGGTGGTTGAAGCCTATTACACCACAGGTAATTACAGTGTATTTGTAAAGGTAATGTGCCAGTCTATTGATGGACTGCAGCATGTTCTGATTAATCGTATCCAATCAATCGATGAGATCCAATCTACTGAAACACTCATCAGTCTGCAAAACCCGATTGTACGGGCGGTTAAGCCTTAAAACTAATAAAAATAAGTTATAAGTTTTAGTCATTACACCTAAATGTATCGGAAAGAGTTATAAACACTTTTTTCGACACTTTTGTTACCAACAGTTGAATTACATGTTACAACCTTGTCAACCGACTTAGTTCGGGTAGCTATAAAAAGCAAGAAAATAAGAAAAATATGACCGCGACCCATGTAGGTTTAGGCAAATTGACAAGGAAAATGTTGTGAAAACTAAATTATCTATAGCGATTACTGCTGCACTCGTTTCTAACGCTGCACTTGCTGTCAGCCATGCTGATGAATCTCCAACTTACAAATCATTTGACGTGACTCAAACTGTCAAGCAACAAACAATGCACATTAATGCCCCCACCGTAAGCGGAATGCCTAACCAGTATGACGCGCAGCTAGCCAGAACAACTTTTCAATGGGCAAGTAAAAGTCAGTCTGTACCGAGCTTAGCAGCTCTTTCTTTAGAGAATAAGGCTTCACATGCTGCTGAGTTTTATTTAGGAAAATTAACCGGAATATCTTCTTTAAAGCAGGGAGTAGCTCAAGCAGTTCTAGTTAATACACATGATCTAGGTCGCGGCCCTATCATTGCAAAATATAAACAAGAAGTTTCTGGAGTAGAAGTATTCAATCGTGAATTTAACATCATGATGGATCGTGACTTTAAACTTGTAGCATCTTCTGGTTATTTTGCGTCAGAAAGAGCAGCTAAATCTGTTTTTTCTGCTCTAAAGAACATTGATGGTGCATTTGGTGATGCAGCTAACTCTATCAGCGCAGCATTTAACGCAATGGGCGGCGACAAAAATGCTATTACGTTAAATGTAAAATCCTCAAATGATAAATATGAAAAATTTGCAGTCGTTAACTCTTCAAACGGCAAAGTAATCGTTGGCGAACCTAGAGCTAAAAAAGTATTTTTCGAACATAAAAACAAAATGGTAGCTGCTCACTACGTAGAAATAGAAACTGGTGAGTTTGACAGCCGTGATTCAGAATATTTTGGCTACATCATTTCAGCTAAAACGGGTGAAGTGCTATTTAAGAAGAACCTCACTAGCCACGCCGCTGATTTTAATTACCGTGTCTATGCAGATGCAGACGGTAAACCCTGGGACAGCCCACACGGTAATGTTATGCCAGCCCCTGCTGGAAGTGATACTGACGCCTACCTAACAGCTCCTTATCTAGATGCACCAATGGTGTCATTAAAGTCTGGCCCTATCAGTACTAGGGATCCTTGGTTAGCGAGCGATGCAACTTCTACTCAAGGTAACAACGTCACCGCATATGTTGATGCAATTGCACCGCAAGGGCTTTCCAATGGCGATTATCTTGCCGATATAACAAGCAGCAATACATTCGATTACCCATACAATGATAAAGAAGCTGAATATTCAGTAAACAACCGTAAGGCTGCAATTGTTAACCTATTCTTCATGAATAACTATTTACATGATGACTTCTATGACCACGGTTTTGATGAAGTATCAGGTAATGCTCAAGCATCAAACTACGGCCGTGGTGGCGTTGAAGGTGATGCACTAAACGTAGAAGTCCAAGATAACTCAGGCTTTAATAATGCCAATATGAGTACACCTGCCGATGGCGGCTCTCCGCGCATGCAAATGTACCTATGGGAAACAACCCAAGCTGTAAATGGCGTTGATTTTGGTATCGCAGCTACATCCCATACCTCTATTGGTATGTTGGAAAATATTGGTTTTTCAGTATTTGGCCCGGATACATTCAAGGTTTCAGGAAGTGTCGTTCGTATTGATGATGGCTCAACTGTAACCGATGGCGCTGCAGGCACTATTTATGACGGTTGTGAAGCAACAACCAATGCTGCTGATATAACCGGTAATATTGCAATAATCGATCGCGGCGCTTGTGCATTTACCCAAAAAGTTAAACATGCTCAAGATGCTGGCGCCATTGCTGTAATCATCGCGAATAATAAAGATGCTGATGCCGTAATTACTATGGCTGGAGATGATGAAAGCATCACCATTCCTGCCATGATGGTTTCGCAAAATGAAGCGGCGGCTATTTATGCGCTACTAGATGCAAATGAAACAGTGTCGATAGATATGTTCAAAAATGATTTATCCCGTGTTTTCAAGGATAGTTCATGGGATAACGCTATTGTTGCACATGAATGGGGACACTACATCAGTAACCGTTTAGTCGGTAATGGATCGGGTCTAAGCAGTAATCAAGCTCGCTCTATGGGTGAAGGTTTTGGTGACTTCCATGCCCTACTGTTCGGCTCTGACGCTGCGGATAACTTAATCACTGGCAATGAAAACTATGCCGGTGGATATGGTGATACTACTTATGTAGCTAGTTTTGTTAATGGTATTCGTGAGTTCCCATACTCGACTAATATGGAAATCAATCCATCGACCTTCGCTTATGTGGAACGCGACCCAGAAGTTCATGGCTCTGGTGCCGTTTATGCAGCCATGTTATGGGACGCATTCATTGGGCTAGCAAATGATGAGCGACATACTTTTGATGAAGCAAAAGAGCTGATGAAAGGCTACCTTGTTGCTGGTTATAAGATGATGCCTATGGCACCGACCTTTACTGAAGGTCGTGATGCGCTTTTAGCTGCCGCATTTGCAAATGATGAACAGGATTACAAAGTTATTCTCGGTGCCTTTGCTCGTCGTGGTATGGGGCTAGGAGCTAAATCGCCAAGCCGTTTCTCTACCGATCACGCAGGTGTTGTTGAGTCATACAAAACGACCTTATCTGCTTTTGAAGTAGCTGATCACCAGTTAGATACTGATTACGAAGGGTCGACACTAGGCTATTGCTCAAAAGATAGCATTTTAGATAAAGGCGAAACGGGTACAGTTAGTTTCACTATTGAAAATGGTGGAGACAGCCTGTTAACAGACTTAACGGGTACTATCGAAGTCGTCAGTGACCACGATATCACTTTTGCTAATGATGGTAAGGTCAGCTTTGCAGATATCAATTTATTTGCATCCGCTACAAGTGAGCCTATTGAATTTACGCTAAACGAAGCTGGTACGGGAGACGAGTTAGTACTTAAGTTTGTACCAAACCTTGCCGACGGCGTAGAAGCTGATGAGTACACGCTATCAACAACAGTCAATGTTGACTTTGAGACCCGTGAGCTAGTTGGTACCACTCAATATGAAGATTTGAATACACTTTCAAGGCTTAAAGATTTCACCGAAACTGTGATGGTTGGTGGTGATATGGCAAAGGGTACCTTTGGTCTAGATCAGTGGGATGCAACGGATGGCTTTATCTCTGCTACCGGCAATAGCTTTACCTCTGATGTAGGATACCAAACACGTTCAACATCTGTAGGTTACGACGGCGAGTTTACTATTGCTTTCTGGCATTTATATAACTTAGAAGCGGGCTACGATGGAGCTGTTGTTGAAGTCAGTATTAATGGCGGAGATTGGGCTGATGTTACTAAAATGGGCGGAACATTCCTAGGTGATGGCTATACCGATACCGCTCTTGAAGAAACTGAAGCTGCAATTGCCGGACAAGATACTTTCTCAGGCCTAAATTATGGTTGGGAAACCATTAGCTTTGGTGAGTCTTTGAATGGTAACGAAGTCCAGTTCCGCTTCCGTATTGCAACTGACTCAGCTGTAGTGCCTGAACCTGAATTTGGTTTTGCCGCTGGTTGGTATATTGATGACATCACGTTCACGAATACACAAACCAGCATCTTCTCTAATGTTATAGCGGGTGATACATACGCCTGTGACAACCGTCTTCCAACCGTGACAGCAAATGCTAGCGCAACAAGCGTAGATGAAGGTGAAGCTGTAACGCTGTCTTCTAAAGTTGTTGATCCTAACGCTGCAGATAGCCATACCTATAGCTGGAAGCAGCTCTCAGGAACGAGTGTAGAACTCATTGATGCAGACAAAGCCGTTGCGACCTTCAATGCACCTATGGTTGAAGAGAACGAAACTCTTGAGTTTGAAGTCACTGTCAACGATGGTACAGCTGATGTAACGAGTAAAGTTAGCGTTAAGGTTGAAGATGAAGTTGAAATCAACATTGTCGATACTAGCGGTGGCTCATTAGGTTGGTTATCACTAATACTACTTCCGCTTGCTGGACTTCGTCGCCGCAAATAACGCTTTTAGCGACATAAGATAGTGCTGTAAAAATGTACTTCACAATAAAAAGCCATAACGAAAGTTATGGCTTTTTTATTCTGCTTATTCGTCGTTTTAATAGTACTCAGCCTTGCTACGCCCGCTATAATCGATTTCTATTTCGACCAGGTTCAGCTTTTCATGCCCCTTAAGCATTAGGTATAGCTCGTATAAATCAGCATTGTTATCTACAGGCGTTAGACGGTAAGTTTCAGAGGCAATAGTTTCAATTGTAAAGGACGGCTCTACAAAATCGACAGTTTGCTTACTTTGCACAACAAAGCTGCCTTTAAGTACACCAGATTCCGACATATTCGGGTTAAACACAGCTGTGCCTGTAACTAACCGGGGGGTGTCAGCAGTATATTTATCACCGTTTAATAAGTAACTTCTACCATTTGGCTTCAATGTTTCAGTTTGTCGTTTTAATGAGGATGTTACTAAAGGTTCTGCCGCAACGTCAGCAATTAAATTCGCATTGGAATTGGCGTTAGTATCTTCATTGCTAGGATTAACCCCTAGAGTTGTTACCGGAGTTGCTTTATCTGCAGTACAACCGGCACCTAGACACAATAGTGCCAGTAAGGGGATTAGTCTCATAAGATTGCTCCAAATAAAATCTTTATATGTACTTGCTCTTTGATTTGTACATTATCATAACATTAGACATTTTGAAGATTTTAGAATGATTTAAATCTCAAACAGGTTGGTCATCACCTTATAAAGTTCAGTGCCTTGGTACACAGAAGCTGAGGCAAAATGTAGGATAGGTACACAATCTTGCTGAAGGCTAAGCGGAGTTAACTCTTTATCTGTGCCATATAGATCCAGCCTTAATATATTTGCCAATGGACGACCCGCATCAAGCTTTTCACCGAGCACAGCTTGATACTCAACAAGGCCTGCCGTTGGTGCATGAAACTTTTTATAATCTTTCAGGTAACAGCCATACCTTGTCATTTTGGCAGGTTCAACCTTATCACTGACCACACCACGATGACTTAAATAAGCCAAAATACCCATCGCATCATTGGCCGCATCTTCCATATCGATACGTTCTTGGCTTCCAAGCTCTAAAGTAAACGCCCCAACAGGCACCTTAAAGCTGCGTCCTTGAGACTGTACAAATTCGGTTAATTGCCACCAGGGGCAAAATGCCGCTTCATCCATAGCGCCGCCAAAGTCATTAGGGATCACTAAGCTATAAGGAATAGAAAAGTAAGCCGCTGAAGCCACATCGTATTGTGGGCAATATAGATGTTTACACGATTTAGGCCCTGTATGCAGATCTATCACAATATCAGCTGCATGCGCTAAAGACTGCAAAGTCACCGCAAGGCGCTTTCCAGTTGTCACGCCCCATTCACTGTTTAGATGCAACTGGCAAGACTCTATTAGATGTAAACGAAAGGCTTGAGTAAGCGCCTCATTATCTAAATGAGAATGCTGCAGATACCAACTGGCAACATCAAGGTTATGATCTAAGTATTCGCGGTTCCAATTCACCCCAGTAATAGGGTCGAAACGTCCCAGGGTAAACTCACCGCTTTTCTGATTAATACCTAGAGGGTTGGCTAGCGGCAACAGAGTCACCTCACCTCTTACATCCATTTTTTCTAATCGTTTCATCAACTGAAAAATAACCGCGTTACCCTGCACCTCAGCGCCGTGTACATTGGCTTGAATAAAAACCTTAGGCGCTAATGGGTCTTTGCCTGCCATACGATAAACAGGAACATTCAGTTCCTGTCCTGTCGCCAATTCACCGACTTTCAGGCTCGATTGGGTAAATTCCATAAATTACCGTGTTCCTAGCAATTAGTTTAAATGAGGCTTCAAAGCTTTAGTTTCCACCTCATAGCTTTCAAATATTCAGCTTTCAAACATTTAGTTTTCCAGGCCTTAACTTTCAAATAAGTTTTCATGCAGGGCGCGGATCACATTAGCCGCCTCGGCCTCATCGACCAAAATACACAAGTTATGTGGACTCGCTCCTTGGCAGATCATACGTACATTATAAGTTTCCAGTACTTCAAATACCCTTCGGCACACGCCTGGCGTCGAGGCAATATTGTTGCCAATCACCGCAACCAAGGCTAAACCATCTTCAACACGCACGCGGCAATGCTGCGACAACTCTTGCAATAACGCCTCGCTAAGTAAGCCCTGCCCACTTGAGTCAGAGCCAGTTTTATCTAAGGTTAATGCCACATTGACCTCAGATGTGGTGATTAAATCAACACTGATCTTATGGCGGGCTAAGGTTGCAAATGTTTCAGCCAAGAAGCCTTGCGCATGCAGCATTTGTAAGCTGTGAAGATTAAGTAAAGTTTGATCGCGGCGCACGGCAACGGCGCGGTATACCGGCTCACTTTGTACCGTATGGCGGATCCAAGTGCCGCCCTGTTCAGGAGCCCAGCTTGAGCCAACAAACACCTGAATTTTTTGTCTTACGGCAGGCAATATTGTTGCAGGGTGTAAAACTTTAGCGCCAAAGGTCGCCATCTCAGCGGCTTCATTAAAGCTAATTTCGGCAATCGGACTGGCATTAGGCGCAAGTCTTGGGTCTGTGGTGTAAATGCCGGCTACATCGGTCCAGATCTCAACCGCTGTCGCTTGTAATGCTTCGGCCAGCAATGCGGCTGAATAATCGCTACCACCACGCCCAAGGGTTGTGGTGTTGCCTTCACTATCTGCGCCCACAAAACCTTGAGTCACAATCACTTGCTCTGCAAGTAGTGGCTTAAGATGTGTTTGAGCAAGCTCAGCAATCTGTTCTATTTGGGGTTCGGCGCGGCCATGGTGGCTATCGGTGCGCAGTACTTGACGCACATCAAATGCTGAAGCGTTAGCCCCCTTCTCTCTTAACACTGCAGCAAAAAACACAGATGAGCACATCTCGCCCTGGGATAGGAGTTCATCCATCACGGCTTTGCTACGGGTAAGCTTTAAGCGTTCGCTTAGGGTCGCGATATGGCTCAAGGTACGATCAATTTGAGCCGCCACATCACTTGGGCTGCCTAGCTTATCTAGAATTTGATATTGAATAGAAGCGATCTTTTTAATCAGCGCCTTTGACTCTTCCGCGCTGGTTTCTGCCTGCGTGAGTGCCACTAACTGATTGGTCACGCCACTCGAGGCGCTAACAACTACCACTCGGGTTTGTGGATTAGCAATAATAATATCTGCACAGCGCTGCATGGCGTCATAGTCAGCCACTGAAGTGCCACCAAACTTGGCGACGTTTAACTGTGTTTGCTCTTGCGAGCTTGTAGATAATGAAGCATCGACTAACGACATAGTACTGCCTCCACATTATATAGAGACGGCTGACACTGACTAAATTGGGTATTTTGAATAACTAACATGAATAAGCTCCGAACTAACTTCGTTCGAAGAGCCTGGTGCAATGATATGCACCCCATAAGATGGGGAAACAGCGATCGTCACCAGAAGCTCTCCACCATAAAAAAACATTGGTGACAATCGACAGGATTCAGCCTGCACAACCAACATTCAAGCCTGACCAAATGGCATTGAATATCTCGGCGCTAATCTCCCTCATAAGCCATCATAGGAGTTTGGTCCCCTCCAACTTACTACCTAGTTAGCGCTCCTCTTCTGTACTTACCTTGTATGAAGCAAATTACTTTCGAAAAAGCTGCTTTGTATACAAAATAACAGGTTAAAAAATATCAAAAAATAACCAATTAAGTCAATGGAAATCTTAGATGATTTAATTTCATACCATATCTGGAAGCTCCATGACCCAATTGACCCGAGGAGAAAATGCGCCCAACAATGTTTCTTGGCAAGGCAACAAGCAAGGAACAAGTTGCAATTGATCCGCTTCAACATAATAAATGGCATTTTGATTAAACTGGCAGCCGAGTTTAATGGCCGAGGCCTTATCGGTTGATATTGCCCAACTCTTTTCCATATGCTTTCTATCTTGAGATGCGCCTATCATTGCTCGGTAGGGAAAGCCCGATCTGTGTATTTCATGTTGAAGTTTTCGGTCTAAAAGACCATTTTGGCAAGGAGTCAGCACGACTCCTTTTGGGTTGTACGCAGTGATGATAGCGAACGATAATTGAGAGGATAAGGTTTGAGTAAACAGAAATTCAGTTTGTTGATAAGTGTGCCAAAGGCTGTCGACTGAGTTGTTCATTGCTAACAAATTCTCCGATTTAGGTGGGATTATTATAGCAAACTCGTTAGCGCTTCCTAGTTACGTGATACAGGTCACACGCGACAAAAATATCAAAACTAATTAAATCAATACTATAGTTTGCAAATAGTGATCTAAATCATATCATCAAGTAATTTTGTTAACATTTCATTTGTTAACAAATGCCTAAAACGAGTACAATAAGGCTTGTTGATTGACTCACGCCGATACATGTAACGAACACATTTTGTTACACATATCTGAAACAGATAGAAGAGTAATCCACACAGCTGTATCAAATGTGATCTATGTTTGATTTAACATTTAAACTTCATAGAAAACGGTCGTTAAGGAACTTTTTCCTACAATTGTTAATCGAAGTTTATACAGTTCACGTTTTTCCATATGTGAGATACCCATACTTTGCTTATCATGCAGTGTGTTGCTGTTTCGAGCCAGTTTTGAAAGCACCTACGTGTATCAGTGATTTATCAGCATAACTAGATGGAGTATAAACTTTATTATACTCATGGTTAGAATTGACAGAGATTAGGTAATTAATATGCAAAACCCGCACATTCTTATTGTTGAAGATGAAGCAGTAACAAGAAACACACTTAGAAGTATTTTTGAAGCAGAAGGATATGTGGTCACTGAAGCCAATGACGGCGCTGAAATGCATAAGGCTATGCAAGACAACAAAGTTAACTTGGTCGTTATGGATATTAACTTACCAGGCAAAAACGGTCTTTTACTAGCTCGTGAACTTCGTGAAATTAATAATATCGGTCTAATCTTCCTAACAGGTCGTGATAACGAAGTTGATAAGATCCTAGGTCTTGAAATTGGTGCTGATGATTATATCACTAAGCCATTCAACCCACGTGAATTGACAATCCGTGCACGTAACCTATTAACTCGCGTTAATAGCACAGGTACAGATTCTGAAGAGAAAAGCGCAGTTGAGTTCTACCGTTTCAACGGTTGGAGCCTTGAAATCAACAGCCGTTCTCTTGTTAGCCCACAAGGTGAGTCATACAAGCTACCGCGCAGCGAATTCCGCGCTATGCTTCACTTTGTTGAGAACCCAGGTAAGATCTTAAGCCGTGCAGACCTTCTAATGAAGATGACTGGTCGCGAGCTTAAGCCACACGACCGTACTGTTGACGTAACAATCCGTCGTATCCGTAAGCACTTCGAAAGCTTACCTGATACGCCAGAAATCATCGCAACAATCCACGGTGAAGGTTACCGTTTTTGCGGTAGCTTAGAAGATTAATTCTAAGCTCCGTTTCAGTACTAATTGAAGTGCTGATAAATAAAAAGCCAGTCAATTGACTGGCTTTTTTTATGTTTATATTTAATCCGCCGCTAAGAGTGAATGGCAGCGTCCAATTATTAGAGTATCTACTTAAATAAAATTGAGTTTAATTGAGGCTCAAGATTATTTTTCGAATAATAACAAAGCATCCCCCCAAAATTAACTACCTACAAAGTAGTAGTTAATTGGAGATATTCCATCGGTTGGCATAAATTGCACAAATACTATTGCGCCATCATTCAGCATCTAAGCTAACTATTAATCATATTTAATTTAAAATTCATCATTATTAAAAACGTAGCAATGATCATTAATAATTAATCACCACTACGCTTTACACTTAATAATCAAGAACAAACCAATTACTTTAGTTGACGGTCTAAAAAGTCTGCTAATGAGCGATATAGATGTACCCTCACCTTCTCACCGCGCATCGAGTGCTTAGAGCCTGGATAGTCGATCATCTGAAACAACTTCCCCTCATCCTGCAGCGCCTTATACACGCGCGTACTGTTCTCAAATAAGACATTATCATCAGCCATACCATGGTACATCAGCAAACCTGACTGATAGCCGGTCACATACGGCAGCACACTGCTGGCCTCATAACCTTCAGCATTCGTCTCAGGGTGGCCTAAGTAACGCTCAGTGTAGTGAGTATCGTAAAGTGACCAGTCTGATACTGGCGCACCTGAAATAGCCGCCTTAAAGTAATCCGGCGCCTTAAATAGGCTCATTAACGCCATATAACCGCCATAGCTATGGCCATAGATTGCGATATTATCAGAATCGACGAAAGGCAAAGTACGTAGGTAATCCACGCCCACCTTCTGATCGTTAACCTCTACCTCACCAAGCTGCTTATAAATCACATATTCAAACTTGGTGCCACGGTGCGCCGAGCCACGGTTATCGAGCTGATAAACAATATAGCCTTGTTGCAACAGGTGCTGAGTAAAGTAGTCTTGATGACTCCAGCTGTTCACCACCAGCTGCGCATGTGGGCCGCCATAAACGCGCACCACCACAGGATACTTCTTCGATGCATCAAAGTTCGTCGGTTTATACAATCGGTATTGCAACATCTGGCCATCTTCAGCCTTTAGTTCACCAAATTCAGGTACCTGCCATAAACCAAAGTAGTTATATAGCGGGTGACCCTGTTTAACCTCATTTTGCTCAACCCAGGCTAGGCGCTCACCGCTACGGTCGTGCAGGCTCACCTGTGGCGGCTGTGAAAGACTACTAAAATAATCGAGGTACACTGGTTTATTGTCGGCAAATACCGCCTCGTGCATACCGCTACGCTGGCTGATGCTTTCAACCTTGCCACCACTGAGTGCCACGCGATAAAGTTGCTTCTCGGTGACCTTAGTCTTGCGACCGGTGAAGTAGATATCTCCAGCTTTTTCGTCAACATATTCAACCGCATCGACCGCCCAATCACCAGAGGTTAGCTGGCGAATAACCTTGCCATCTAGACCAATCAAATACAGATGATTAAAACCGTCTCGCTCAGACGCCCAGATAAACGCATCTTGCTGCTTTAAAAAGTACAGGTCGTCATTAAGATTTACCCAAGCTTCACTGCGCTCTTTAACTAGGTCTTTACCGTTTTTAATATCATCAATTGCCACAACACGTAAGTCTAGCGCTTGCTGATCTCGGCTCTGCCACTGATACGACAAATGCTTACTATCAGGCAACCACTTAACTCGCGGCAAGTAGATATCGGTATCTTTACCTAAATCCACCCAAGCGACTCGTTTATCTTTAAGGGTCACTACGCCAAGCTCGACCTTGACGTTATTCTCGCCCGCATAGGGATAACGCTGCTCGGTCAGCTTAATTCCGTCGGCATAAATTTCATTGCGGGTAACCAATTCCACGCCCGATTCATCGATGCGAGTATAGGCAATCGCCGACTCATCCGGCGCCCACCAGTAACCCGTCATTCTGCCCATCTCTTCTTGAGCTACAAATTCGGCCATGCCATTTTTAATCGCGCCGCCGCCATCGGTAGTCAGCGCGGTGATCTTTTGCGTTTTTAAGTCCAACACATACAAGTTTTGCTCACGCACAAACGACACAAAATGCCCTTTAGGCGAGAGTCTCGCATCAGTCGCAAAGCCCTCACCCGTTTCAAGCAGTTTTACCTTGTTGTCATTGACCGAGTAGTAGTACAGCAAGCCCGCAGCGGGAATTAAAATCGCCTCACCATTGTCAGACCAAAAGTATTCCATGATCCCCTGACCATAAATACGCTGACGCTCACGGCGCGCCTTTTCTTCGTCAGACAATTCACCCGCTTCAAGCTTATCAGCATCAATCAATACGCTTTGCTTGCCGCTTGCTACGTCCATCTGCCATAAGTCATACAAATGTTGATTGTCTTTGCGTCCAGCAAGATAGGTAACACGCTTACCATCTGGTGACAGCTTTAGCCCGCGTGGGCTGCTGCCAGCAAGAGCAGGAGATGCGTACATACGCTCGATAGTGAGTGGCTCGGTGCCACCGGGGAGTGATGATGCTTGAGCAGTTGCTGTAGAGCTCAGCACCAAAGGCAAAGAGGCTAGCAGTAAACTCATCCAATTCTTTTTCATTATTATTCCCTGGATTAATCGCGAAATCTTATTCAGTCGTTCCAAATTGAAAGTTAGACTGAAAATTCGCCTACATTGTGCCTTAATCATTAGCAAAACAAAAACTATGCACTCAAACCCTGCTTTAGTCCTACTTGAGAGCAATCAAGCAGAAAGCCAATCTTTACGGCTGAAAAAACTAGCGCACTGAGGTATCATCGCCACAATAATAAAGAATACACTTTTGTCCTGACCTCAAACTCAATTTACTCACGTAAAATTGTATAGGAAACAAGATGCAAACTCTGGCTGAAAACCTGACATCACAAGCAATTTCTCCTACTCTTGAAAAACTTATCCTTACCCTAGCTAACACCTCTAAAGAGATTAGCCACGCAGTACGCCACGGCGCACTAGCAGGCGTGTTAGGCGCAACAGAACAAGAAAACGTTCAAGGCGAGACTCAGAAGAAACTCGATATCATCACCAATGATATGCTCAAAGATGCCCTAAAGGCCGACGGCACAGTGCGTGGTATCGCATCGGAAGAAGAAGACTACGTGGTTGAAGCCGATGCTAACGGCGAGTTCCTAGTATGTTTTGACCCACTAGATGGCTCTTCTAACATCGATATCAACTCGCTTGTAGGTACTATCTTCTCTGTATTGCCAGCCCCTGCTGGCGAGCTAACTGAAAAAAGTTTCTTGCAAGCAGGTCGTAACCAGGTTGCGGCGGGTTATGTGCTATACGGTCCATCAACCATGTTGGCATTAACGACTGGTCAAGGCGTACAGCTATTTACCCTAAACCCAGAAACTAACGAGTTTTTGCTAACAGATGGCGCAATGGCTATCAGCAAAGACACTGGCGAGTTTGCGATTAACATGTCAAACCAACGCTTCTGGGAAGCGCCAATGCAGACTTACATCAGCGACTTGCTGCTAGGTCAAATTGGCCCACGTGAAAAGTCATTTAACATGCGCTGGATTGCAGCCATGGTTGGCGACGTACACCGCGTACTTTGTCGCGGCGGTATTTTCACTTATCCGACAGATAATAAGAACCCAGAAAAGCCATACAAGCTGCGTTTAATGTACGAAGCTAACCCAATGGCATTCTTGGTAGAGCAAGCAGGCGGTAAAGCGTCTACGGGTTATGAAACCATTATGGATATTGAGCCAACTGAGATTCACCAACGTGTAGCGGTTATCTTAGGCTCAGCCAATGAAGTTGATGCCTGTCTTGAATACCACGGTATTGATTACAGCGAAGAACCTGCTGTATAGGTTCTAGGGTAAGATAGGTTCTAGGTCCTAGGGAAATCAAAGAAAAAGCGCAATCCTATGGTATTAGGGTTGTGCTTTTTTTTGCATAGTTGTCGCTATGCATCGAGCTGGCCTTTAAAGTTAGACTTCGTCTAACAACCAAAGTCGTGAGCTTCCTGCTCACACACGGCCAAGAGGGGATCAGAAAGCCAACAGCAACACTCTCTTGGCTAATTCATTCAAAAGAGTCCCTGCCGCCCCGACGAAGTTGTTGATCCTCACTCATTTTCGAAAATATCTAACGCCTCATATTCGCCATTTGATAGGCAGGAAGCCTGAATGTCTTGAAGTGCATGGATGCACGAGAAAGACCATAGCTCACCTAAGGCTATCTCGGCATCCGTGCCTCAATCACGCCTTTCTGTTCACAAGAGTTCTTCAGTAACCTCGGCAACGTCGATGGGGAATTCGTGTTTTATGTGAGTAAAGAGAGTCATCACACTTTTAATGTTATGGCTAAAGAGTAAAGATGTTCGTAACTCACTTTTGAACAGAAACCATTTAGTGCTTAAGATCTAAAACTCACTTTTCGCATTATCATTGGTAATGACTAATCTTAGTAAAGCGGGAATATATTCATAGTGAAAGGATAGTTCACCGTTCACTCTCGTAAATTAGAAGCTAGCCTAAAATTGAAATCAGCTTCTTTCAATAACTAATTTGTGCGGAACCGTATGTAAATGGAGTGAAGGAAAGACACCTTTGGTTACCCAATTATGCGAGTATCTCAATAACTAATTTTGGCTCAATATCTACATTGACAGATAATTCTTTACGTGGTTATTATTTAGACTCTAAATCAATCGGTTGTGACTGATGCTTAACATAAATCAACATAGGGAACATGGATTATGGCAGTAAAACACTCTCCACCAAATGGTCCGAGCGTAGTTCATCAAGGGCAAAAAGGCGGAACTACTGGATGCGGATTTAGCACCAAAGAAAACCCATCTCACTGGACTAACACGCATAGTAAAATTACGTGTGAGAAAAATGGTTGTAAAAAATAACTGAAGATAGGGCTGATTTTTTCAGCCCTATCTTCAAGCCTGTAAGTGCAATATTATGTATATTGTAACCGTTACAGCAGTGGGAGGTTGGAGGCTACTCTGACTCATACTTGGACAAAGGCAAGTTAGAGCTCTGGTTCTAAAACTGAGCTTTATGATTAGGAAATGTGTAGTGTTCCGTCATGCAGTAACGCCGTTTTAACCCGCTATAAATAGTTGGCTAAAAATTGCGAGACACGAACAAAGCCAACAGTTTTTTGTCCACGTTGAAGACCTTGTTAACTTGCTAGCCAGTGAAACAGAAAACCAATCTTACCGAATAACCAAGCTAGTACAGAAAATATAAACTTTGCTGACTCTTTTAACCCGAGGGTTGCTTCGATAACTGTAATTACTGTCAACAGCAGTATCAGATTATTGGTACGTGTTTGCAAAAGTTGCTGTTGACTCTGACAGTAATAATCTTGCCACCAAGCATTTTCAGTTTTATACTTTTCATCAGTATCATGGTCTCTGTGATGCTGATAAGTTATAAGCTTTTCACCATTATGATCAGGAACCAAAATACACCGAGTACCTATTGAGCCATCATGCCACAGTGTATACCTGTCAAAATATATGTCACACTCTTCTCCAGGGTTTAAAGGCTTTAATTTTGGAGTCGAAAGAGCTGCTTGAGACAAATTACCTGACTCTATTTTAAATTCAGAAATAGTAGCTCCAGAAAATGATTCTGAGCCAATATTTTTAACCTTTAGCCCGTATTCAAATGGTTCATTTTGAATCAGAAATGGATATTTCCTAGCATACCAATTTTTCTTCAATGGCTTATGTATAAATTGCAACCTTAAATGTACTTCCTTACTAGGAATCAATTCAAGCTGATCACTTTCTGAGTCCAATTTTTTTTCCTATATTAATTGCAAGTTAGCGCCTACTTACGCGGCTGCCAATGCGCTACCTTAAACAGACCACCGTAATCACCAAACTTAATTCAAACGAAAAATGCCGAAGGTTAGCTGGCTGCCATTAAGTACTTGTTATGTTTACTGTTGCTTCAATTCCACGACACCGTTTGCACTTTTCCACTCGACAAGATGCCCAGCGAGTTCATTGACCTCTGCTACTGCGACAACTGCAATAGTTTGGTCGTTGGACTCAATCTTATTTATTGCCTTTGGAGATGAATGTATAGCTAAAATTACGCCATAAGATTGATAGTCATCAAAGCCGTTCGGAGACTTTAACTCTACATTTAACCCATTTTTAGTAATAGTTTCATATCGCCTAAGCTTGTTTTTTTCTTGTTCTGTAAAGATTTTCTCAAGAAACTGTTCTGAATTACTGATGCTGTTAACTAAAACCGTCAAACGAGAGCTGTGCTTCTTTTATTGTGGCTTAATAAACTTGTACACCGATATGAGGTAAACTGCCCTTAATATAGAACGGTGTAAACGTAATGAAGACTCAACCAACTTATTCAACAGAATTTAAAATAGATGCAGCTAACCTTGTCATTAATCAAGGCTATACCATTCGCGAAGCTTGTCAGGCTACCGGTGTTGGCCCAACAGCGATGAGACGTTGGGTTAT